>JAYVNT010000614.1:0-2540 GCA_043758285.1 Flavobacterium sp. | reverse complement strand
GGGCAGGTCTTGGCGTATGTGATGGTGGGTTAGTTATTGATTTATCCATGATGAAGCATATTCAAGTGAATCCCGAAGACAATACCGTTCTCGTTGGTGGCGGATGTTTACTCGGTGATATAGATGCTGCTACACATCCTTTCGGATTAGCTGTTCCAACAGGTATTAATGCAACCACAGGAATTGGAGGATTAACATTGGGTGGAGGACTGGGGTATTTAACTCGCAAATGCGGGCTAACCATTGATAATTTACTGGAAGCTACAATTGTTTTAGCTGATGGGCAATTAGTAAAAGCGTCTGCAACAGAAAACGAAGATTTATTTTGGGCAATTCGTGGCGGTGGAGGAAATTTTGGAGTTGTTACTTCTTTTCTGTTTCGCACTCATCCTATTAGCACTGTTTATGGCGGACCTATGTTTTGGAAAATGAGCGAAGCAAAAGAAATGATGCAATGGTATGAAAAATTCATTAAAGAAGCCCCCGAAAATATTAGCGGTTTCTTTGCTTTTCATCAAATAGCCCCTGTTCCGATGTTTCCCGAACAATTTCATTTAGAAATAATGTGTGGCATTGTATGGTGCTTTAGTGGTGAAATGGAGAAAGCCGAAGAAGTTTTTCAAGCTATTCGTGCTTTTAAAACACCTTCCATAGATTTGGTTGGACCTTTGCCAATGCCCATCATGCAAAGTTTATTTGATGATTTGTTTGTGGCAGGAAATCAATGGTATTGGAAAGGAGATTTTGTGAAAGATTTAAGCGAGGAAGTGATTGATATTCACATCCAACACGCCTCTAAAATCCCTAATTTTTTCTCAGGAATGCACCTTTATCCTATTAATGGAGCTGCTTCTCGCATCGGCAAACATGAAACTCCATGGAATTACCGAGATGCCACTTGGGCGATGGTCATTGCAGGAATTGACCCCGACCCAGCCAATAAGGAATTAGTTACAAATTTTGCGAGAGATTACTGGAAAGCTTTGCATCCCTATGGTGCAGGCGGAGCGTATGTCAATTTTATGATGGAGGAAGGAGAGGATAGAGTAAAAGCCACCTATGGAGAAAATTACGAAAGGTTAGTCAAGATTAAAAGCAAATATGACCCAACTAATTTATTTAGAGTAAACCAAAATATTAAACCTTTGTAAATCACTATTAACACCAAGCGCTATGCCACTTTACATGGATTTACACAAAGGCATAAAAGACTTGACCTTAGAAAATGCCGAAAAAGCACATATGCAAGATGAGGCAATACAAGACCTAATGGGTGTGAAATATCATAAATTTTATATAAACGTAACAGAAGGTACCATATTCTGCTTGGTTGAAGCTCCAAACAAAGAGGCTTGCATTCAATGTCATCGTAACTCTCATGGAGACTTGCCTTGTGAAATTATTGAAGTGAATCCTTCCGATTTTTCAGCGTTTTTTGAAAATGAAGGTGCTAGGCTTACGGGAGTAGCAGTACATCCAGATGGAAATATAGATTCTGCCGTTCGCACAATTCTTTTTACAGATATCGTTGGTTCAACCGATTTGACTGAACATTATGGTGATATTATTGCTATGACCATTATTCGAAAACATAATGAGATTGTACGAGAAAGTTTGCAAAAAAATGTTGGTCGAGAAATCAAACATACTGGTGATGGCATTATGGCTTCTTTTGCTTCGCCTTCTAAAGCCGTACGGGCTGCACTTGAAATCCAAGAAAGTCTGAAAGCATATCGGCAACAAAACCCCAATGTTCCGCTTAATGTTCGGATAGGACTAAATGCGGGCGAACCAGTTACCGAAGGAGGAGATTTTTTTGGGATAGCAGTGCAGTTGAGCAAACGGATTTGCGATTTAGCAATCTCAAATCAAGTGTATATTTCAGAAATTGTGAAAAGTTTATGTATGGGTCGAAACTTTCAGTTCTCAGCATTAGGAGCTTTCGACCTCAAAGGAATTAGCCAGCCAACAAACATCTATGAAGTGCTTAGCTATTCATAATTCTGAGCAATGCAACAATTATAGACTGCGACAAAACTTACCAGAATTAGAATCCGCAAAAACCTTATAGATTTTCAAATGAGCGGAAAAGGCAACAGAGAAATGACACTCCAAGTTTGTTAGCCATTGATAGTCAAAGTGTTAAAAAAGCTCAATTTACCAATGAGGAAACTGGCATTGATGCTGGGAAAAACGTAAATGGACGTAAAAGTACCATTCTTGTTGATACGCTTGGTCTTCCTTGGTCAATAAAAGTTACAGCAGCCAATATTTCAGATAATTATGCGGGAATTTTAGCGGTCGATTTACTGACTGGAAAAGCCCCAAAATTAAAAAAAAATAATGACAGATTCGGGTTATAAAGGTGCTTTTAAGTAGTTAAGCAAAATTAATCGTGTATTTGTTTCCTACGTTTTTGAATATATTTATTATTGCGTTTTTACGTGTATTAGCGTCTGAATAGTCTTCGATGTTGCGCCATAAATGTTGAGCATGATGCCATAAATTTTCAATAGGATTCAATTCTGATGCGTAAGGGG
>JAYVNT010000613.1:0-2541 GCA_043758285.1 Flavobacterium sp. | reverse complement strand
AAGCACATCAATCTATAATGGCGTAAATACAATTGATTTTAATTCAAATCCCGAAATACTAACAATTTATAAAAAGTTACTTAGTTTTTATAATTCATCCGAAACAATAAAAAAAGGAACAACAATTAATTATAATGATAGCAATGTGGTTGTTTTTCAAAAAGAATTAAATTCAGAAAAGATTTTAGTAATTGCCAATACTCGTTCTGGTTCACAAAATTTTATTGTTCCAAATCAAATCCAAGGAAATTGGACAAATGCATTAACTAATGAATCAGTTTCACTTTCAGGAAATCTTTCTTTGACAGGTTTTCAATACCTAATTTTGAAAAGATAAACGTTGTAACTTTAAAAAATGAAAAACTGGATTCTCTATTCTTTTATTTCTATGTTCTTTGCAGGATTGACTTCGGTTATTGCAAAAATGGGATTGCGAAATGTGAGTTCCGATACTGGTTTGGCGGTCCGAACGATTATGGTTTTTATCATTGTTTGGGGCAACGTTTTTATATTCCAATCGGTAAAAGATTTCAGAAATTTAACCAAAATGGATATTGTGTTTCTAGCAATATCTGGAGTAACAACCTCCTTGTCTTGGATTTTTTATTACAAAGCCATTAAAATCGGTAACGTTTCCCAAGTGGCATTGATTGATAAAGGCAGCATCATCATCACATTATTATTATCTTTCATCGTTTTGAACGAACAGTTTTCATGGAAAACAGCCATTGGTGGAAGTTTTATTATTGCTGGACTTTTAATTTTAACTTTGAAATAAAAATATAAATCAACTTTGTAACTTAGCGACTCTAAAACTTAGCAACTCAAAATGAAAATCATCGCCGTTATTCCAGCTCGTTATGCTTCCACACGTTTTCCTGCTAAACTCATGCAAGATTTGGTTGGTAAAACTGTAATTCAACGAACGTATGAAGCAGCAGTCAATACGAGATTATTTGATGATGTTTTTGTGGTTACAGATTCTATTTTGATTTATGACGAAATCATAAACAATGGGGGCAAAGCTATCATGAGTGTCAAAGAACATGAAAGCGGCAGCGATAGAATTGCCGAAGCTGTTGCAAATTTGGATGTTGATATTGTGGTCAATGTTCAGGGAGACGAACCTTTCATCAACAAAGAACCATTGGCAAAAGTATTGGATGTTTTCCGAAATGATTTTGACATAAAAGTGGATTTGGCTTCGCTGATGTTTGAAATTACAGATAGAGCCGAAATCGAAAATCCGAATAATGTAAAAGTAGTGACCGACCAAAACGGTTTTGCGTTATATTTTTCTCGTTCCGTAATTCCGTATCTAAGAGATACTCAAGCTGGTGTTCGTTATATGAAACACATTGGAATTTATGCTTTTAGAAAACAAGCACTTTTAGACTTTTATCGTTTGCCAATGAAATCATTAGAAGCTTCCGAGAAATTGGAGCAACTTCGTTATTTAGAATTTGGAAAACGAATCAAAATGGTCGAAACCAATCAAGGAAGCATTGGTATTGATACTCTGGAAGATTTGGAAAAAGCGAGAAAGTTATTGTAGTTTTTTAATCGTAAACAACTCGTTGTGCATTTCCACTTTTGGATACATTCGTAAGGAATAATTTCCGTTGAATTTTGATTTGTAAACCTGGTTTCGTTCTTCTTGTTTTTTATTAATCACCATCGTATTGAATAAAATAAAACCATTTGTCTTCAACAATGAGTTTATTCTTTGGATAAAAAAATCCTGAAACAAAAAGTTAGGCATTGTTGTATCTTGAAAAATATCAATGATGATTAAATCATATTTTAATTTGGTTTTCAAAACATATTCAAAAGCATCATCAATCACAATTTCAAGATTCGGAATTTTATCCAATTCAAAATAGCTATTAGCAATATCGATGATATCTTGGTCAATTTCAATACCAGTAATTTTTCCTTTAAACTTTACTTCATCAACCAAAGTTTTGATTACACTTCCGCCAGCAACACCGAGAATCAAAGCGCTTTCAAAATTTCGAATACGTTCAAAACCTATGTATTTCAATCCTTTTCTGAGTATTCGTTGCAAGCTTCTATACGAATAATTCGTACTCTTACTGTCTAAAACCAATTCACCATTGTTCCAAGTAACTTCAAGCGATTTACTTACAGAAGAGTTTTTTTGGTAAACGTTAATCGGAATAAAATAGCTCAACAGTTTTCGAATCATCAATAAATATTTCCCTCAAAAGTAAGACAGAAACACTAAATTTACGCAAAATAAACTAGCATGAAGCAACGACTTTACAAATATATTTTCTTTCGATTACTAGGATGGAAATTGCTTGGCATGCTTGACCCAGCAATAAAAAAATGTGTTGTTATTGTAATTCCGCATACTGCTAATGTTGATTTTTTTATTGCCTTATTAGTTCGTGGAATAATGAATGTCGAAATCAATTTTGTGGGTAAAAAAGAATTGTTTGCTTTTCCGTTTGGTTTTTATTTCAGAAGTGTTGGCGGCGCACCATTAGACAGAAGCGGTGGAAAAAACAATGTAGA
>JAYVNT010000612.1:0-2544 GCA_043758285.1 Flavobacterium sp. | reverse complement strand
ACAATTCTTGTGGTGTGTATAAACGACCATCAATATCAACACGTGGTGTATTGTTGTCACCTTTTACAACTTTATAAGGCATTTTTTTAGCTTCGCCTGTAGTTTCAGCAAAAGTGTGTCCCATAAAACGTTTGATAGAACCAATAGTTTTAGTTGGGTTTGTTACCGCTTGTCTTTTTGCAGGATCACCAACTTTTATTTCGCCACCTTCAACAAATGCGATGATAGATGGTGTTGTTCTTTTTCCCTCTGAATTTGGTATAACTACAGCTTCTTGACCTTCCATTACAGAAACGCAAGAGTTGGTTGTACCTAAATCAATTCCAATTATTTTTCCCATTTTTATATTTAATTAATATTTAGAAAATTCCATTTTATAACTTGAATTCTCAAAAGGCAATCATTATGCCAAGCAGCAAATGAGAATAAATTGTCAGTTTTAATGTGTTTGTTGAGAAAAATATATGACAAGATGACATTTTTTTAATCAAAAATCCCAACCTTTAAGTTGGGATTTTATATTTTAATCATTCATCGAAATGAGGAATTCTTCGTTGTTTCGGGTTTTCTTAATCTTATCATTAATAGTATCCATAGCTTCTACCGGATTCATATCGGCAAGGAATTTACGGAGTATCCACATTCGTTTCAGCGTATTTGGATCTAATAATAAATCGTCGCGACGCGTGCTTGAAGAAGTCAAATCGATAGCAGGGAAAATTCTACGGTTGGCAATTTTTCTGTCCAATTGTAATTCCATGTTACCTGTTCCTTTAAATTCTTCAAAGATAACTTCGTCCATTTTTGAACCAGTTTCTGTTAACGCTGTTGCGATGATACTCAAAGAACCTCCGTTTTCAACATTACGCGCCGCTCCAAAGAAACGTTTTGGTTTTTGTAGCGCATTGGCATCAACTCCACCCGAAAGTACTTTTCCAGATGCTGGCTGCACCGTATTATAAGCTCTTGCCAAACGTGTAATCGAGTCTAACAAAATCACTACATCGTGTCCACATTCTACCAAACGTTTTGCTTTTTCAAGAACAATATTGGCGATTTTTACATGTTCCAATGGTTCTCTATCGAATGTCGACGCGATAACTTCGCCGCGAACACTTCGTTGCATATCTGTTACTTCTTCTGGACGTTCGTCTATCAAAAGCACTATCAAATAAACTTCTGGATGATTGGCAGCAATGGCATTGGCAATATCTTTTAGTAACATTGTTTTACCTGTTTTTGGCTGTGCCACAATCATTCCACGTTGTCCTTTTCCTATTGGAGAAAACAGATCTATTATTCTGGTTGAAACACTAGCTTGCTTATCGGCAATGTTGAATTTTTCTTGCGGAAATATTGGTGTTAAATGTTCGAATGAAACCCTGTCTCGAACAACCTGAGGATCATGACCATTTATTTTTAAAACTCTTACTAACGGGAAAAACTTCTCGCCTTCTTTTGGTGGACGAACCACACCTTTAACAGTATCTCCAGTTTTTAAACCAAACAATCTAATTTGTGATGTCGAAAGATAAATATCATCTGGCGATGCCAAATAATTATAATCGGATGAACGCAGGAAGCCATAACCATCAGGCATCATTTCAAGAACGCCTTCACTCTCAATGATTCCATCAAATTCAAAATCAGAATCTCTGAAATTATTTTGTTTTTTACCTTTAAAATTAGGATTGTTGTTATTGGCATTTACATTTCCGTTATTCCCATTTTGATTTGGGTTTGGATGTTTTGCTTTTTGAATTTGTCTTTCGTCACTGTTTGAGTTTGGATTGCTTTCAGGTTCGTCGTTAATTGACTTTTCCGTAACTTCAGTTAAAGTTTGTTCTTGCGAGGGAATCTCTTGAGAATTATTGTTCTTTTTTTCAAAAAGTGGTTTTTTAAATTTTGGGTTTTTATTTTGAAAAGCGGATTTAATCTCTTCCGTTTCAACATTCTCATTTTCATTGGCAAACAAATCGCTTTGTTTATCTTCAGTCGGCTTATTTGTTTCGGGGAGAATGCGAACGCGTTTTGCTTTATTATCTACTGGCTTTTCGGGAGTAACTGATTGTTTGTCTTCAGCTACTGCATTGTTTTGTTGCTCCAAAATATTGGCAATGAGGGTATCTTTTTTGACACCTGTAATTTTTATGGTTTTGGCTAATTTGGCAATTTCTTGAAGCTCAGCAAGCTTCATTTCTTTGAGGGCAGAAATATCAAACATAGATATTGTTGTGATTTAAATTTAATTTGGAAATACTAAAATGTGGGTAGAAATTATTGTAAAGGATTGTCCGAAGGATGAAGTGCTTACGGATTTGTTGTGCAATAATACAAATAATATTTTATCATGCAATAGTATTTTTTAAAAAGAAACTATATTTTTGTCCAACAATTTTTTCAAACTCATGTTTAGAATACAAACTTATTATTTGATTATTTGCTTGATTATATCAGGAGTTTTGCCATTTGTATTTCCGTTGTGGAAAGATGGAGCGGGAAAAGCTTACTATTTTATGATGGATATGGTTTATGTTACGCTGT
>JAYVNT010000611.1:0-2546 GCA_043758285.1 Flavobacterium sp. | reverse complement strand
ATATTTTCAGACAGTACTTGGTGCCGAAAAGAAGGTTTTATTTCTCTAAATTGTCGGATATGAAAATAAGAACATCATTATATAACCTTCCTTCTTTTCCCCATATTTTATTACGATGGTCTCCGTTATATTCTTCGAATTGGTGCGGTACATTTAATTCGGTTAGTTTTTTTGAGAATAATCTATTATTAATTGGAATAAATTTCCACTCATCTTTATCTCCGCAATCAAATTTTATCTTTAACATTAATAAATTGTTCCTATATATATCAGCCATATTCACCAAATCTTTTTCAAGCCATTTTTTATAAGCACTTGGATTAATAACAACTTTACTTCCTTGCATCTTAAAAGGAATATCTGCAAAAAATGGTGGCTTAGATGGGTTAGGAGAAAAGGCTTGTGAAACGGTAAGAATGCCCATTGCATTTTTACGCTGGGACGCTAAAAGTTGATCATAAGTCTTAGCGTTCACACATATTTTCACATCGGGGTTTTGGCTATTAATTTCGCCCCGAAAACAAATAAATCCTCCATTCATCGAATACACAACACTATAAATATCTGGATGTTTCATTGCTAAGGCAATTGCGCCATAACCTCCCATTGAATGGCCTGCAATGGCTCGTGACTGAGGCTTGGCAATCGTACGATAATTTTTGTCGATATAATTAACAAGTTCATTCACTGTAAAATCTTCCCAATTACCTGTAGCGGAAGAGTTTGTATAAAAACTCCCGAACCAATTTGTTTTTTCATTAGGGGTTACAATTATCATTTCCCCAAAACGATGAGAGGCAATACCTGCATCCATCAAATCCTGAATGTTATAATACTTAGTTGTATCTTCAACAAAATCCGTATGGTCATCTCCAATACCATGCAGCAAATAAAGAACAGGATATCGTTTGGAAGAACTTGAATAACCTGGAGGAAGATAAATTGTAACAAGTCTTTTGTTGCTTTCTTTTGTTAAATTGCTAGCAATTGCTTTAGATACTATTGTATCAATTTTGATGATACTTTTTTCCTGCCCGTAGGAAATTTGAACGGCAAAAAGAAATAATAATAATAGTTTGTACATAGATAATTTTTTAAGCCACAAACCTAAGAGTACTATAGCCCAAAAATGTTCGGATTTATCCATCAGTACATATTTCTATTTATTTTTTTGTTCTTTAGCGTAAATGGTAGGAGAAACCCCAACCCATTTTTTGAACGCGGTGTTAAAGGCGGTTTTAGAATTAAAGCCAGACGCAAAAGCAATTCCCAAAATATTCAATTCATCAATTTTAGAAGATACTAATAATTTTTTAGCTTCCTCAATCCTGTATTTATTTATAAAACTGTAAAAGTTGCCTTTAGCAGTATCATTAATTAAAAAAGAGGTTTCGTGGATACTTATATCTAATTTTTCAGCAACAGTTGAAAGGTTCAACCCATTGTCAAGAAAAAGTTTATCTTTTTCCATCAGGGATAATAATTTCTGCGATAAATTAGATACTTGTTCGTCACTTAATCTTTTTTGTTTTAACTTATCTCTTGTCTATCCAAAAGGTTCTAAAATGTCTTTTTTAGCATCCTCATCTTTTGTTACTTTAACAACATTTGACTTGTTTACTTCAGTTTCATGGTCAACAATTTCAAGTACGTCCGAAATTTCTTTTATATCTTTTTCTTTAAAAGCAAAAATAGCTTTTTGCTTTATAGCGAAATAGGCTAAGAAGAAAATAGAGCCAGTATAAACAAAAGGAGTTGCTACAGTTAACAATGGTAATTCAAACAGTGCATCGTTAATCCAAATTATTACAGATAATAACAGGATGAATAAAAATTGAACTAACCAACCTAAATTAATTTGGTCAATGGACGAAGAGATTAACTTTAAGTTCGCTTTGTGTTTTACTAAGGCAATGTATGATTTTATTAAATAAAATAAAGTTAGAAATGGCAAGATGTCCCGTACCAAAAATGACACGTTTTTATTTATATCAAAAAGAGAAAATGTTGAAATTCTCTCTTTCCCGAATTGCCATATATTTTCTGCAAATGCATAAATTACAAAAGGTATAAAATGTAACAAATCAGCTTTTATAAATCGCTTTGCTGGCTTTACAAAATAAAGAATGCTGATGAAGAGGCTTGGTGATAAGAGAAACTGCAAACTATTCAAACATTTAAACAAATAACTATTTGAAATACCTGTTTCAGTTTTAACCATATAAGTGCTAATGAAAGCACATGCTATTATAAAAACAAAAAAACCAAGCCATTTGTTGGCTTTTACATTTTGTTGTAGCGGATGAAAAAAAAGCAAGAAACTAAGTAAGAAACTCGCCCCGGCTGTAAAACAAACTAAAAATAAATTAATTGCCATAAAGGTAAAAAATAAGTAGGCAGTATGATAAGTTGAAGATAACTTACAATTTTATTATGTCGTTTTTACAATTCTGACTAACGTTTTAGAGTCTTGCTATTAATCAGGCAATTACAAACCCAAGGTCTTCAGGTTTGATTTCCAATTTAGCGATGTTTTTCTTGATTTT
>JAYVNT010000610.1:0-2548 GCA_043758285.1 Flavobacterium sp. | reverse complement strand
ACTGGTACTTTTATGATAATGGAAAATTCGAGTTCTCCCTTCATCGTTGAGATACCAGGTTTTAACGGCTATTTAACTCCTCGGTTTAATCCAATTGAACAAGATTGGAAAGAGCCAATTCTTTTTTCGTTTCAGCCAGAAGAGATTAAATCAATTGAAATAGAATATGCGAATTTTCCAGAAAACTCTTTTACAATTTCAAAATCAAAAGTTGGATATGTAGTGGCTGACATCAACGGTATGAATCAAATAACCAATGTTGACAGCATCGCTTGCGACAACTATTTGGGAATGTTCCAAGCAGTTTATTACGAAGCAGAGAGCACACTAAAAAAAGAGAAGGTGGATTCTATAATCGCTCTGCCTCCACCAATTCGAATCAAAGTTGAAAATCAGAAAGCAAAAATAAGTGAAGTAGATATTTATCCAGTTCCAGTTACTAAAGCTTCTTTAGCGCAACAAGATTCACTTGGCAACCGATTAAATTTTGATGTTGATAGAGTTTTCGGTTATTTAAAATCTGAAAACATTTTTACAACAATTCAGCAACAAGCAATTGAAAAACTATTCAGAAGAAAATCTGATTTCGACAGAACCAAATTAAAACAAAGACCGACTCAAAAATCAAAATAACTATTTAGGAATCTTATATCGATCATCCATAAATCTTAGCTTTTAGCTAAATTCCTCTCTTTTTTGTTGATATTTATTTGTTTTTACTCAAATAATTTCTTTGGCAGTTACCTTCTAATATGTAGGTTTGTACCTAGTAAAAAGTCATCAAATCGACTGTCATCCGATATTTATTTTTTGACCACACTAAAAATTAATAAAATCTCGAAATGAAATTTATAGTATCAAGTACAACATTGTTGAAGCAATTACAACAAGTGAGTGGAGTTTTAAATACGAGCAACCCTCTTCCAATTCTAAATAATTTTTTATTTGTTGTTGACAAAGGAAGTCTGACAGTTTCTGCATCTGATCTGGAGTCTACCATGACAACAACGATTCAACTTACAGAGGGAAAACAAGGTGGAAAGATCGCTGTTCCAGCAAAAATTCTACTTGATACATTAAAAACATTTCCTGAACAACCACTGACTTTTTTGATTGAAGAAAAAACATGCGGCATTGAAATTGTTTCCGATTTTGGTAAATACAAATTAACAGGATTTGATGCTGATGAATTTCCTAGACAGCCATCAATGGATAGTGCAAAAACGTTGACCATCAGTTCTACTATTCTTCACAATGCAATTAATAAAACTTTATTTGCAACTGGAAATGACGAGTTGCGCCCCGTGATGTCAGGGGTGTTTTTCCAACTTAGTAAGGACAATATTACTTTTGTTGCAACAGATGCACACAAGTTAGTTCGATACCGTAGAAATGACACAAAAGGTTCTGGTGAGGGTGCATTGATTGTTCCTAAGAAACCGCTTAACCTTTTGAAAAATATATTAGGCGAATTAAATGAAGATGTAAAAATCAGCTATACAGACAACAATCTCTTATTTAATTTTGGAAATTACTCATTGATTTCTCGTTTAATTGATGGAAGGTATCCAAATTACGAAGCAGTAATTCCAATTGACAATCCAAATAAATTAACGATTTCTCGTTCTGCACTTTTAAATTCAGTAAGAAGAGTTTCCATCTTCTCGAATAAGACAACGCATCAAGTAAGATTAAAAGTTTCTGGCAGCGAACTTCACATTAGTGCAGAAGATTTAGATTTCGCGAATGAAGCGAATGAAAGAATGTCATGTCAATATGAAGGAGAAGATATGGAAATTGGATTCAATGCAAGATTTTTGAGTGACATGCTCAGCAATCTTGAATTTGATAATATTACCATTGAAATGTCAGCTCCAAACAGAGCGGGAATATTAGTTCCTTCAAATAATGAAAACAAGGATGAAGATATTTTGATGTTGGTGATGCCTGTTATGTTAAACTCTTAACGAGACCAATATTCATTACAGATTATTTATTAAAAAATAGATTAAAAAATTAGTACCAAACCCCTCCGAATAAGAGGGGTTTGGTATTTTATCCCAAGCAATCATTTTGCTTTTTGTGCGGACTATTTGGTTGTGGATTCTAAGATATTAATTACTTTTTCCTCTTTGTCTTTTGGTGCTTTTAGAATAATAATGAAAAGCATTCCCAGACAAAAAACGATAAAGAGTTTATTGTAGATATTATACCTTTTCATCAGGCTGCAATTTTAGCATGAATAATATTTTCAATAACAATCGGATTACCTAGCTTTTTATGGGCATCCACTTCATGGTGTGAACGAGAAGCTTGATAAGCTAAAATGTTATTTTCAGGAATGAGATAATACTCGATTTTAGCCGCAACAATATTGTAACGTACTACGATCATTCCAGTATTTTGATTTCCATCATTAAAAGTAAATTGACCTTTGTGGAAAACCAGATTTTGAATTTCATGAGTGCTCATAATAAAATGTTTTATGTTTTAAGTGAAATCAAAAATACCTTCCAACATGGTGGATTATCAAAATAGTTTGGCGAAA
>JAYVNT010000609.1:0-2553 GCA_043758285.1 Flavobacterium sp. | reverse complement strand
TCAAATAGGGGTTGAAAAATTAAACCGCTACAAAAAACAGTTATTTTAGCAAACAAATATTAATATAAGAATTTAAATGAAAAATAAGTACGTAACCTTTATAACCGACGATCATTTGTTGAGCTGCATTGCCAATCTTCACAAGTCATACTTGAAAGCGAAAAATAATATAACTAAAAAGAATTTTTATACTAACAAGGTTGACATCATCAAATTGACCTTTGATGCAAAGTTCAATGATATTGAAGAGGAAAGCCTTATCCAAGCAGAAATTTTACGGCAGATAGACAAGTCTATAAACAATTCTATCGGCACTTTTCACGAACAAATTTTAGGTGGAATCGATGGTTTTGAAGTTGGAAATTTGAGTGGCTTTGACATCAAAGCAAAAGATGACACTTTGTTTGCCGACATTAAAAATAAGCACAACACAATGAACAGTAGTTCGGCGGAAAGTTTGTTTCAAAAACTCAAAGTTTTTGCCGACAAATACAAAAAAGCTAATTGCTATTGGGTTCAAATTTTAGCCAAAGGAAGTTTTAATGACCTTTGGAAAGGAGAAATAAATGGTAAGGAATATAGTCATAGTAGGGTTTACAAAATTTCGGGCGACCGATTTTACACCCTCCTTTCAGGCAATCAAGGAGCACTTTTGCAACTTTACAAAGTATTGCCTAAAGCGATTAAAGATTATTTAAATTCAATCGAACACAACCATTCTATTGTTGAAAATTCTGCTATTGACGAGATAAAATCGGAAATTGAAATTTCTAAACGTAGCATTTTAGACCAAATTACTTTTGAAAATTACAGCTACTATTTAGGGTTTGATAAACTGTAATATTCATTCAGAAATTTTATAATTGAGTATCCAACTTCCCTTCCAAGATTTACAGGAACTGCATTTCCGATCTGTTTATATTGTTGAGCAATCGAGCCTTCAAATTTCCAATCATCGGGAAATGTTTGAATTCTTGCATATTCACGAACGGTAAAAGGACGAGTTTCTTCGGGGTGGCAACGTTCTGTTTGTTTTTGTGCAGGACTGCAAGTCAAAGTTAGACAAGGCTCGTCCCAACCTATTCTTCGAGCAATCCCAGTTTTGCCTCCACTGAGATGGAAACTTCCGCCCATAAATTGTTTTTGAATATCTAAAGGCAAATCACGCCAATAACCTTTTTGAGGTACTAAGTCCAAGACTTCAATTTTACTTTTAGGATATTTTGCGCCTTCGGATTTCGGCACATTACTTTCAAATAGCTCCCCTTTTTTTAAAGCATCTTTTAGGTTATATATCTTATTGTAAGGCTTAGGATATTCATATTTTAAAACAATATCTTTTCTAATTCCTACTAAAATTAAACGTTCCCTTTTTTGTGGAACTTTAAAATTTACAGCTTTTAAAACCTTTATCGGAGCTATGTTGTAACCAATTTCATCTAAAATTGAAATCATTCCCTGCAAAGTTTTTCCATTTTCGTGACTCAACAAACCACGGACATTTTCGCCAATGCAAATTGGCGGGTTCACTTCTTTTACAACTCTTGCAAACTCATAAAATAGAGTTCCCCGTGCGTCAGCTAAACCTAATTTTTTTCCAGCGTAGCTGAATGCCTGACAAGGAAATCCACCAGTTACAACATCAACTTTATTATAATATTCAGAAAAATCAAAGGCTTTTACATCACCTTCCAACACTTTCCAGTTGGGACGATTTTTGCGTAAAGTTTGGCAAGCCCATTTATCAATTTCATTTAGGGCAACACAATTTAGCCCTGCATTTTCCATACCTACTGCTAGGCCACCTGCTCCTGCAAACAATTCTAAAACCCGATATTCATTTTCTGGTTCTACAAAATTGGAGACAGATTCTTTTGTGTCTTGATTGAGAAAATCTGAAAACAAAGTTTGGACTTCGGCCTTTCTGTAAACACGGTAATTACTAATTGGCTCACGTACAGCGCACAATTTGCCTTCCCTATCCCAACGCCTAAGTGTTTCTTTACTTTTACCAATTAATTCAGACGTTTCTGACAAAGATATATATTCACTCATAACCAAGTTGTTTAACCTTATACAATGGTTACAAACCTACGTACAAATATTGAGTTGTGCAATACCAGTGCAAAGAAAATGAACTACAACTTATTTTGAGTTTGACTTTGTTGATTTGGGATGAATAACCATCATTTTTTTGGGGTCTACGTCCATCCTAATTGAATTTGCAAGCAAACTCAAGTTATGCTCGTCAATAATTAATGGTACTCACTAATACGAAAACAATTCTACACCACCTTATTTTGAGATTTAATGTAAACCGGTTTACGTATAATTACATCCGAGCCTTTAGCTAAAAAAACAGAATGGGGTGTTACGTTTTCAATAAAAGGTACAAATTCCGGCCCGTATAATTTCGCTACATCGCATTGTAAATGAAAACTTTTTACTGGGTAAATTTGCCAGCGGCGATGTTCTACCCCATACTTGATGGTGGTTGATTTATTGAGACCGTTGTAGCCAAAATAATGCTCAAAAATAAATTCTTCTTCACTG
>JAYVNT010000608.1:0-2553 GCA_043758285.1 Flavobacterium sp. | reverse complement strand
TTCTACAGTCTAACTTGGAAAAATCTTCACTACCAGTTTATGGTACATTGATGAATGGAAAAAATATATTTTCAGAAAAATTGAGTCGTGATGCTTTCATTGTACTCGGCAATGAATCTAACGGCATTTCAAATGAAGTATTGAATTTTATTACAAACAGTATTCACATTCCATCCTTTTCAATTTCTTCTAAATCATCCCCCGACTCTTTAAATGTTGCTGTCGCCGCCGGAATCGTCTGTGCAGAATTTAGGAATCAATAATTTTATTTGTGAAGTATGACTACTAGATTGTATATTTACAATATCATCCAAAATAATCATGTCGTCTCCTCAGGAAAATTTAGTGTTGTACATTAGAAAAATCTTATTGTTTTTATTACTGATTCCTTGCGCAGTTTATTCGCAGGGCATTAGTAATTTATGGCTTTCGGGGTATAGCAGTATTATTTATAATAGATTTGGAGGAACGAATATTGATTTTAGAGCAGGCTTTCCGGATACTTCAACTGTGGATAGAGAAATGAGTTTTTCTGCCTCAAATGCTAACATTTCAGATTCCTTAGGTCGATTATTGTTTTATACAAATGGTATTTACATAGCGAATTCTTTAAATGATACAATGGTAAATGGCAGTAATTTGAACCCTAATACTTATACAAGCCAGGCTCGATATGGCCTCAACGTGAAGCAAGGAAATTTAATATTACCTATGCCAGGTTCACCAAATATTTATTATTTATTTCATGAATCATTATTTCGTGATCAAAGTGTCGGCGATTATCGAGTGTCTGAACTATACTATTCTATAGTTGATATGCCACTTGATTCCGGTCGAGGGGCTGTCACTCAAAAAAATGTTATCCTACTTTCTGATACATTGACAATTGGATCAATTACCGCTTGCAAACATGCGAATGGTCGTGATTGGTGGATTGTTTTTCATAAATCTAAAGGACGTCGTTACTATGAATATTTATTTACGCCTTCTGGTTTGCAAGGCCCTTATGTGCAAGATATCGGATATTCTATTTTACCCAGGGATTGGAGCTGGCAAAGTTGTTTTTCACCAGACGGGAATAAATACGCTTCTGTTTTTACTAAAGACACTTTTGATATTATGAATTTTGATAGATGTACGGGTCTTTTTAGTAATTGCATTTCTATCTATTTAAAGGATTCAGCTAATGCTAGAGGAATTGCATTTTCCTCGAATTCAGAACGGGTCTATATTTCATCTGCTACTTATGTTTACCAATATTCATTGAATTCAAATCCAGTAGATTCTACAAAAATAAAAATAGGAAATTTTGATGGTTATGCCGAACCAATTCCTCCATTATACACTGGTTTTTACCTTGCCCAGCTTGCTGTCGATGGTAAAATTTACATTAGTACTGTCAATGGTACAAGGTGGTTATCGGTAGTCGATAACCCTGATAGTTCTGGCTTAAAAAGCAATTTTATTTCACATTCTTACATGTTGCCAACCTATATTATAAATACGATCCCTAACTTTCCAAATTACTTTCTTGGAAGAGAAATAGGTTCTATTTGTGACAGTCTTCCTGCTCTAGTCTCGAACCCAAATAATCAAATTTATAGGATCGCTAAATCAATTTCGCCTTTACGCAAGGTCTCGGATAATCGTGGTGAAGCTATTTTGCCAATCAAAGACGACTACGATGAAAGAAATACTTATTCTTATTTCTTACAAATGACTAGAAAATCATTTATAAAATAAAAATTGTATTTCAATTAAAGTTCAATAATTCAATTTTATTATGAAGAGTTTTAGGTTACTTTTATTTTTTGTCATTCTAAGTGCACACTTATTTGGTCAGATTACGGATCAACTTTTTGCACTTCGAAATTATGGAAGGAATTTTGAATTTGTTAAAATTGATTGTACGAATGATAGTTTGACGGTATTGAACCTCTTGCCAAATTTTTATTATACACCTAATTTTAGTTCTTGCTACAATGCTACACTTCAAAAATATTATTTGACATTCGGACAAAACTTGGAAGTGATTGATGTAGTAACAGGGCATTTAGATACTACTTACATCTTTAATAATATCAACCCTGATTATTTTGTTCATATTGTTTACAATCCGTTAGACAGTTTTATCTATGGTTTGAAATCAAACTTAGCAACATCTAATCAAGTTTTAACAAAGTTCAATCCTGCAACAGGAGTTTTTACAGACTTATTTCCTATTGTTCCAATTGTTGGTGTTGTGATTGGATGCAAAGCGTCCTTCGATCCTTACCTTGGCGAATACTACATTCAAAGTAGAAGTCTAGCAACCATTAACATTCATACAGGTCAGGTACTCAATAATATTCCTTTTCAAAATCCAACCAACGAATGGTTGGATCACTTCGCTTATAGCTGTCGGCAACAACGATTCTTTGGCTTAACAAATAATTATCATACAGTAGAAAATTATTTTTCTGAAATAGATACTTCAACAGGAATCACAACCCGAATAAATTCAGCACCGTTACCAACTTATTTTTACAAACAATATTTAAGCGGCAGTACAAT
>JAYVNT010000607.1:0-2553 GCA_043758285.1 Flavobacterium sp. | reverse complement strand
ATACCATCGGCATTTACATGGAAGGCACAAGTAGAGTGAAGGTACTGAAAAATACTTTTGAAGAAAACGGCTGGGCAATGAAAGTACAAGCCAATTGTAACGAAAACGTATGTAGCCAAAATAATTTCTTTCAAAACACCTTCGACGTGGCAACTAATGGCAAAACTGTTCTTAGCCATTTTGACCATAATTATTGGGATAAATATGAAGGCTATGACCTCAACCACGATAAAATTGGAGACATTCCTTTTCATCCTGTGAGGCTTTTTGCGGTAATTATTGAGCAAATGCCACAATGTGTTATTTTATTGAGGAGTTTTATGGTTACGCTTTTAGAAAAAGTTGAGAATGTAATTCCAAGCCTCACACCCGAAAATCTGGTCGATAATCACCCACTTATGAAACCGTACAAACGATGATAGCGATTCAGCATTTATGCAAAACCTTTGGCAAATTCAAGGCATTAAATGATATTTCTGTTGCCTTTGAAATGGGCGATGGTGTTGCTTTAATCGGTCCAAATGGTTCGGGAAAAACAACCTTAATTAAAGCTATTTTGGGAATGGTTGTAGCAGACTCAGGGCAGATTTTTATCAACGGGCAAAATATTGCTAACCAATGGCAATACCGTAATCAGATCGGTTATATGCCCCAAATTGGTCGTTACCCCGATAATATGAAGGTCTGGCAATTGTTTGACATGATAAAAGATTTGAGAAAAGACTTGGTAAATGGAACAGATGAAGAATTAATTGAAAGTTTTGGTTTAAATAAAATTTTAGACAAAACACTCTACTCGCTTTCGGGTGGCACTCGCCAAAAAGTTAGTGCGTGTTTGGCATTTTTATTTAATCCCGAAATTCTCATTTTCGACGAACCCACCGCAGGACTCGACCCATTAGCTTCCGAAATTTTGAAAGAAAAAATAATTGCCGAAAAACAAAAGGGAAAATTAGTTTTAATCACTTCACATATTTTGAATGACTTAGACGAACTCACCACACATATTGTGTATTTGCAAGAAGGAAAACTCCAGTTTTATAAAGATTTAGCCATACTAAAAAGCGAAACTGGCGAACATAAATTAGGCAAAGCCATTACCAAAGCGATGTCTTCTAAATACCTCGCAAATCAATCCTAAAACTACTTTTGGCTATGAAGAAGATTATCAAATATGTCATTATTGACATTCTGCAGCACAAAATTATTATTGCTTATACTATTTTTTTGTTTTTGGTTTCTTCTTTACTACTTGGTATGGAATCCAATTCTTTGCGGGGTATTATGAGTTTACTCAATATCGTATTGATTGTCATTCCGTTGGTAAGTATCATTTTTTCTGCTATACCTTTCTACAAGTCTTACGAATTTATTGAATTGTTATTAGCACAACCCATCAATCGAACCCGCATTTTATTGAGCGAATATTTTGGGGTAATGCTCTCCTTAGTTTTTGCTTTCTTGATTGGCGTTGGTGTGCCTTTTTTTATTTTTTCAATTAGCGTATCGGGCATTTCACTTTTGATAACGGGTACTATTCTTACTGCTGTTTTTGTTTCGCTTGCATTTTTAGCTTCTGTTTTTACAAGAGACAAAGCCAAAGGAATTGGTCTTTCATTGCTACTTTGGTTCTATTTTTCATTGATTTACGATGGAATTGTTTTGTCAATTTTATACAGTTTTAATGATTATCCTCTCGAAAAACCCATGCTATTATTAGTATCACTCAACCCCGTTGATTTGGCTCGTGTGATAATGATGTTACAGATGGATATATCGGCTCTTATGGGTTACACAGGAGCAATTTTTAAAGAGTTTTTTGGCAGTTTTATAGGCATAACTCTTTCTTTACTTGTACTATTGGTTTGGGTTGTTTTGCCTATTTGGTGGAGTAGTAGAATATTTAGTAAAAAGGATTTATAGGTTTCATCGCAATAATCTTTAAAAACCATGGAAATAGGTAGTTTATTAGAGGGTAAGCATACAACACTCTCATCACAAAAAATGTTGATTCTTCAAAGCATTAAGGGGACAAATATTATTTATAAATCTTTTTTGAAAGGGGATATGATGCCAGCTCATAATAATCCTACCGAAGTATTTGTCATCATCATTTCAGGGAAAATGAGTATTACCGTTGAAGGAAAAAACAACTTAATGGAAACAGGAGACTTTATCAATTTTCCAGCCAAAGCTATACACGAGCTGTTATGTTTGAAAGATGCTAAAATGTTGATTATTAAATAGTTGAATTTGTTTCAAAAAATCAACCTCTGAGTAAAATCAGTATTTAATCATTCAAAAGTTATGGTTATTTCCCTTTTATAGGTAGAAATTTACTAAATTTTATAAAAGTGAAATGCCATGAAAACTTTACAATTTATTTTGCTATTTTTTGTAAGTATATTTTTTGCTTATTCTCAGGATTTTTATCCCATTGGAGGCATGCAAAGCTGTCAAGCAAATGAATCAGAAAATAAGGGTTTGCGTGTTCAGTCACCTTTAAATAACAATGTAGCTACCAACCCGGCAAGGGTGCGGATTGCCTATGTT
>JAYVNT010000606.1:0-2554 GCA_043758285.1 Flavobacterium sp. | reverse complement strand
CATTGTAGTGTCTGAATTTAGAAGTATCAAAGCATAAACGGCATATTCTATTTTGTCAAACCCTATTAAATAACAAGTATCGTCAAGCATTACAGGCTTGTCGGCTTGCGGTAGAATCAATGTAAAATGAAATGTTTTATAAAGTCCTGATATAGCAACTTTGTAAGGTTTAAATGAATAGTCGCCAATGCCAAAAATAGAAAATTGAGGTTTGTTGTTATAGATACTTGATTTTCGGGCATCAAAATTTTCTTGATGCTCTGTCAAGTATTGATATGTTTTTGGGTAATCATATTTTATGTATTTGGTTTCTTGTCCAACTTTTCTTTGTGTAACAATTGTAAATTTTCTTGTTTGGCTAATGACTGTGTTTTTAAGGTCAGAACTTTTAAGAAGACCATAAACCAAATCATCTTCTAATTTCACTTCTTCATTTAAGCCATTTACATAATGTCCGTTTACTTTGTCTAATTCCATTATGCTTGAACAGTCGTGCTTCAAACCTTGTCGCCAAACGAAAGGACATTCCCCATCAATTTCTTTTGTGTGAATGTAGGTGTCGATGTTTGAAACAAATTTGTCATTTAACCACCCAAATTTTTGATAATAATTTTGGTTATTGTAAAAGTTGAACTCTGTGCAATCACATTCAGGCTTAGTATTTAGTTTACAATAGAATAAAGATGCTTCAACGGAAACATTGAATTCTTTCTTGCTGTCAATGCAATTCTTTTCAATAGTTGAAATACGATATTTGTTTTTAGTTTGGTCAAATACAATGTTTTTGATTACAGAGTTTTTAACTAATAAAAGTAAATGTCCTTTCATTTTTTGAAAGGTTTCGAGCATTGTTATAGTAATGAATTCAGCAATGTCAAAGTTTCCTTTGCCTGTCATTGCATCTAAACCACTATGATTTTTAAAATTGGTTTTCTTAGGAAGATTGGCAGAATTAAGACTTCCCAATTTTGAGTTTGTAACCCACGGTGGATTGCCAATTACTAAAATGTCTTTGTCTGAAAATTGCTTTTCTATTTGTTTAAAGTCGAAGTCAAAAACATTGCAATGAGCAATAGAAATTACTGGTCTTTTCTTTTCTGGATTTTCAATATAGAAATTGACAATACTAAATTTGGTTTCCCATACATACGGTTTGTAAATTTCAATTCCGAATAGGTTTTGGATGCTCGGGAAATTCTTCAAAGAAGCGATAATAAAATTACCCTTTCCACAAGTTGGCTCAACAATGATTTCGGGTGAAATGTTTTTTGAAACTAAATGTAGCGTTACTTTATTTGCTAAATCTTCATTTGTCTGAAAGTCGCCATATTCAGCTCTATCAGGCTCTTCAAGTATATTGCAATTGTCAGAAATGACTTCTTTAAGTGTTTCTAAATCTTCATCATTGTCAAAAAAATGTTTGATGCCGAAGGCATCAAACATTTTTTGATTAGCTAATTCAAATGATGAAGTATTCCTTAAATTCTGGTTTAAGAAATCTGAAACCTTATGACTAATATTTGCTTCAAATACTTTCATCATTTAGGTTTATTGTAGCTTATAATCTTATCAATACCTGGGACATCATTTTTTAAATCCCTAATACGTCCATACTGTAACCTCCATTGAAGTGCATTAGAAATTGTTAAATAGCCAATAGGTATTTCAGATGCTAAAATAATTTCTGTGATTTGCTTTAATGCAATTTCGTCTGCTGGTAGTTTTATTCCTTCAAGAAAAGAAATAATATCGTCTTCGTTTGCTCCAACTTTTTTCATCTCATTTAGGATGCTTGTAGTTGTAAAGTCGGCAGTTCGCTCTTTTGAAACAAAAGAGCAACTTACAAAATTGAGCGTTGCAGTTTGACTTTTTGGGTCATCTGTTTTGTCATAAACGAACACAAGTAAATTGTAACCTAACCCAAATATTTTTTGTTTAGCATCTTTAAATGGGCAAGAAGATTGAGGCTGCTTGTTAGAAGTAACTTTGATATCAGTTAATATGTCTTCTGATGGCAAGTCTATACCTTTTGCAGAAGAACCAATTTTGACTTCATATTTATCTCTTAAATGAGTTTGGAATTTTTGTTCGATTAACGTTCCAACGGCTTTGCCATCAGTAACTCCAAAAAGTTCTTTATGTTGAAATTGTGATTGTCCAACGCAAAATAGTTGTGCTTCTTCAATAAGTTTGGGTATAGTAAGTTGTTCTTTAATTTCCATAATGCAAAGGTACTATTTTAAACTTCGTATGGTTCTCTAATGGTCAGTTTTTTGTCAAACCGTTAATGTTAGCAGGGTGTCCGATAGCATGACGCCCAACGTTCTGGGTATTGGCGATGGTTGGGAATTAGAAATTCGTCCGCCGGAACCGCTGCCTAGCTTTTTGATGAAAATAAATATTAAGAACTACAGTTTGGCTTAGTTTGTCAAGCCCCGAACTGAAGGACAACAGAATTACCGCTGCTGATGTTCCAATGTCGAGCCCAATTATTGGCAATACCAATGTTAGCGGCATGTGCTTTTACATTTAGCACAATAGTTTAGCGAGTTTA
>JAYVNT010000605.1:0-2555 GCA_043758285.1 Flavobacterium sp. | reverse complement strand
GTAATTAACAATCGAAAATACGCTAAGCCTCAATCATCATTGTCTTTTGGACCCAGACTTTTGGTTTTGCTTTTTTACGAAATCTACGCACTACTTTTGCCAAAAATAACGTATCGAGTAATGCCTGTTTTACGATATTAAATGAAGCACCTTTACTCTGACCCGCCTCACGAGGTAAATATTTTGATTGAACTTGGATGGGTTTGTGTTTAAGTGCAAAGAGTTTTGCACAAATTTCGCTTTCAACTAATGAACTTTCAATTTTTAAGTCTAATTGTTTAATTGTTTCATTTTTATATATTTTTACCCAGTTTACATCCTTTAAATCCATGCCAAGCAATAACCAATTTAATTTTCGGTTAAACCAAGAGAGGGCGTTGCGGGTAAAAGTATAGGTGGTGTTTTCTTTTCGATAAAAAGAAACAAATGTATTGGCTGGCACGAATGAATGTGCCTTTAACTCATTCAAATCAAATTGCCCATCGGCAGGAACGGCACAAAGATTTTCATACTGAGCCTCAAAATAACCAGAACGAAGCGTATGACCAATGCCTCTGTTTTGTGCATGATAAATAACTTTGAAATTAGGCACGGAGGTTTCTAACGCAGCCAACACTTGCCGAGTGCCGTCGGTGCTGCCGTCATCTACCAAAATAATTTCAAATTCCGAAGCCAAATCTTTCAGTATTTCAACGGTATGTTTTACCACTTTGGCTACGGTGGCTACTTCATTGTAACACATGATTACGATACTCCAAGATTGTTTCATAGTAAAATGGGTTTAAAGCTCAATAGTTATTTATGATTTCAATGACATAATTCACTTCATCGTCTGTTAATTCTGCAAACATGGGTAACGATAAACAATGTGCTGCTAAATATTCGGCATTTGGGCAATCGCCAATTTGATAACCCAGATGACTGTAAGCCTTTTGTAAATGGCAAGGAACTGGATAATGCAAACCAGCAAAAATTTGATTTTCTTTTAAATATTGCATAAAACCGTCTCTGTCGGGTGTGGTAATTACAAACAAATGATAAACCGAATCAGCAAAATCAGGCTGGCTCTGCATTTTAATCTTTGGATTCTTGATGCTGGTTTGATAACGTTTGGCAATTTCTTTTCTTCGGTTGTTCCAACTATCAAGGTGATTTAATTTAATGTCTAAAATAGCACCTTGAAGCCCATCCATCCGATAGTTATAGCCAACTTCTTCGTGATAATACCTCACATTAGAACCATGATTTTTCAATAACTGAACTCGGTCAAAGTATGGTTTATTATTGGTTGTTAATCCACCAGCCTCGCCATAAGCCCCCAGATTTTTGCCTGGATAAAAGCTAAAACTGCCAACTTCTCCGAATCCACCAACCCTAACACCTTTATATTTAGCCCCTTGTGCTTGCGCACAGTCTTCAACTAAATAGATGTTTTTAGACGCAATTTGCTCCAAAACGCCACCAATATCAAACGGTTGTCCATATAAATGTACACCGATGATGGCTTTTGTTTTTGGTGTAATTGCTTTTTCAAGCAACGTTACATCAATTTGCCAAGTGTCCGAATCACAATCTACAAATACGGGCGTAGCCCCCATGTAAGACACACACCAAGCCGTAGCAATAAAAGTATTGGCAGGTAATATCACTTCATCACCCGCTTTAATGTCTAAAGCTAACATTGCCAAATGCAATGCGGTAGTGCCATTATTGCAAGCCATTGAATAAGTTGTACCGCAATAATTGGCAAAATTTTGTTCAAAAGCCTCAACATATTTGCCACCAGAAAAAGCATTTGAATCAAAAACCTCTTCTGTTTTGGCAAGCACTTCTTTTTTTATTTGAAGGTATTGTCTTTTAATATCTAAACAAGGTATTGGATTCATTATCTAAATTACGATTTACGATTTACGATTTTTTTAGCACTTTAGCTGGATTTCCAGCCACTATTGTATTATCAGCCACATTTTTTGTTACAACAGAACCTGCACCAATGATGGCGTTTTCACCAATTATAACGCCACATAAAACAGTTGCACTTGATCCAATGGAAGCTCCTTTTTTGACAATTGTTTTTTCTAAATGCCAATCGGCTTCATTTTGTAATGAGCCGTCAGGATTGGTTGCTTTGGGAAAACGATCATTGATGAACGTAACGTTATGCCCAATGAATACATTGTCTTCTATTTCAACACCTTCACAGATAAAAGTGTGACTCGAAATCTTGCAATTTTTACCAATTTTTACCCCTTTTTGTATCTCAACAAAAGTGCCAACTTTAGTACCATCGTCTATGCTGCAACCATAAAGGTTTACAAAGTCATAAATTTTGACATCTTCGCCCACCAACACATTGTTAATGGATTGTTTTTCGGTACTTTTTGTTAGTAATTTCATTATTAATTCTCAAAAATTGAGTTGAATGTCTTTGCCACGGTTTTTGATAGAAATTTCGGCGGCTTCTAATATTTTTACTACTTCGTAGCCACCATATCCATCAATCATTGGTTTAGTTTGGTTGATAATTGATTCAATAAAATTAGAAGCCATTTCGG
>JAYVNT010000604.1:0-2556 GCA_043758285.1 Flavobacterium sp. | reverse complement strand
TGACAGGCTCAATGGATTGTTCTGCATTGACAATGGGGACTACAACCCTTAACAGGCCAACGGGTTCCACTGATCCAATGTTCATTATGGAATTCGATTCAAGTGGAAATCTAATTTGTTCGCAAGCTTTACCAAGTGGAGGTGATGATAAAGGAGGGATATCCTGTGACAAATATGGCAATGCATATTTCGGTGGTGATTTTATGATTAATCCTTTCGTTTTAGGAACTAATACGTTGACTTTAACAGGGGGAGAAAGTATTTTTCTTACAAAATTTAACTGTTCAAATCCTATGAATATTTCAGAATATCCTTCCAATGAAAATTTAATACCTGTAATTTCTTATCCAAATCCGATTCAAAATAAACTTTATATTGAAACACAAAACATCTTAGATGCAAAAGTTGAACTAATCAATTCAATCGGCGAAATTGTTTATTCAGGAAAATTACAAAATGGAAAACTAGAGGTAGATATGATAGATTTTGTGAATGGAATTTATTTTGTACAGTTTCCTTCTAATTCAGAAACTCTTAAGCCACAGAAAATAATTAAGCAATAACTCAGCTTTGCAATCCGCATTTTTATTTGAGAGCTCTCCTTCAAACAACATCCCTCGTCACTGCGTGACGGTCCCTTCAAAGGGACAATGTTCTTCCTGGGATAAAAATTTCCCCTTCGAAGGGGACGTCCGCCGGAGGCGCAGACGGGGGATGTATTTGCAATCCGCGTTTTTATTTCTATATTTAGTGTTAAATAACAGCATGAAAAAAGTACTTGTTCTCTTTATATTTTTAGTGTTCAATTTTACGGGCTTTAAAACGTATGCGCTCGATCCGCCGCCTGATACAGTTTACACCGGCATTTGCATTACGAGCATTCACGATATTGATTTCAGAGAAAAAGAATACACCGTTAGTCTTTGGTTATGGCTAAAATACAAAAATAAAGATTTTGATTTTCTACAGAATCTTGAACTGCCCCAAGCAAAAAGTGTTTCAAGATCGTTCTCTTCTATAGATACAACTGGCAATAAAGTGTACATCCTAATGAAACTGCAATGCGTTATGAAAGATTCTTGGGAAATCAGTCACTTTCCATTCGATAAACAAAAACTAAAATTGTCGATTGAGAACTCACAGTTCGATTCACACGCACTCATCTTTAAAGAAGCTAAAGGAGGTAAACACTACGACCCTGCATTTACAATCAGCGGGTGGGATATCAACGGTTTTGATATTTCCAGTAAAGTAAAGACTTATGAAACCGATTTTGGCGATGCTGGGCTTGTAAAACCACATTCCGAATACGGTTCTTTTACCGTTGACATAGTTCTCGAACGTAAAGCATTTGATTTGTTTTGGAAAATGTTTCTTGGTATGTATGTCGCATTTCTGATTGCCTTTGTTGGGTTTTACATTCACGCCGATAGTGTTGAATCTCGCTTTGGTTTAAGTGTTGGTTCTATTTTTGCTGTGGTGGGTAACAAATATATCATTGATTCTATATTGCCTGAAACAAGCACTTTCACTTTAGTGGATGCGCTTCATGGAATTACTTTATCTTATATTTTCTTAATTATCATTTCTTCTGTTTACTCACTTTACCTCAGTAAAAGGGATGAGATTACTAAAGCAAAAAAGTTCGACAAAATTGTTTCTATTATCATATTTACTACTTATCTCGCTTTAAACATCTTTTATATTTCAAGAGCTGTAGAGTAATAAAATACTATACTTTTCAGTGGAAGCGTATTGGTTAATTTAGTGCGAACGAAAAAAAATGAGTTCCGCAAAGCTGCTTATAAAAAATATGGTTTGTCCGAGGTGCGTTACCTCTGTGGAGAATATTCTAAAAAAACAGAAAATTCTATTTACTGATGTAAAACTCGGCGAAGTAGATTTAAAAAAAACAATCACCAGTACACACAAAAACAATTTACAAACTGAATTAAAAAAAGTAGGTTTCGAACTAATTGAAACACGACTTAACGCAATTGTCGAAAAAATAAAATTAGCAGTGGCGGATTATTTAAATACTTCGTCGACAAATAAAAAACTAAAACTCTCATCGTACATCACAAAACAAATCCCCAATGATTACAGTTATTTAAGTGATTTATTCTCATCCGTAGAAGGCACTACCATTGAACATTTTTTTATTAAGAAGCGCATTGAAAAAGTAAAAGAATTTTTAGTTTACAATCAACTTTCTCTCTCTGAAATTGCGTATCAGCTAGGATTTAGTAGTGTGCATCATTTATCCTCTCAGTTTAAAAAAGAAACAGGACTCACTCCGTCCTACTTCAAAAAAATAGGAAATCAAAAAAAGAAGAGCGCTTTGGCTTAATCCAAAAATTATGTACATCGTTCCCTAAATTGTGTAAAGCTAAAGCCCTACACTGTGCATACCTTTGTTATGTAATAATAAGTAAAACAAAAAACAAATGAAAACAACAAAATGTAACTGCAATGTGAGCAATGATAATTGCTCTTGCGCAACAAACTGTTCATGTGGTAACTCTTGTCCCGGTGATGGATGTGGGTGCGGATGTG
>JAYVNT010000603.1:0-8071 GCA_043758285.1 Flavobacterium sp. | reverse complement strand
AACATTATTTTCGATAGGTTTTTCATGTTCTTAGATAGTTATTTTTGAAATTAAATCTTCAAATTTGTTGGTGGTTGCTTTCATGCTTTCGTATGATTTTCCACCAGCAGCATTGATGTGTCCGCCACCATTGAAATGGTCTCTAGCAAATTGATTTACATCAAAATTGCCTTGTGAACGAAAGGATATTTTGATAATATTATCTTCTTTATGTTCGATAAAAATGGCAGCTAAATGAATCCCTTTGATGGTTAAGCCATAGTTTACAATGCCTTCAGTATCGCCTTTTTGATATTGAAACTCATCCAATTCTTTTTGCGAAAGCGTAATGTATGATGTTTTAAATTCTGGAAAAACTTTCATGTTTTGCAATGCTCTGCCCAAAAGTTGCAATCTGTTGGATGTATTATCGTCAAATAATAAATTATGAATTTCGCTGTTGTCGATACCTAAATCTATCAACTCGGCAACAATTCTATGCGTTGTGCTTGTTGTAGAAGGAAAACGAAACGAACCCGAATCGGTTGTAATTCCAGTATAGATACAAGTGGCTATAGTCTTATCAAGCAACGCTTTTTTATCCAAAAATGAAATTAGATTATAAATCATCTCGCAAGTTGAACCAATAGCAGTATCTGAATACGTTACAGTTGCATAACTGTCTGGTTTTTGATGATGATCTATCATAATCATAGGCACCGAAAGTTTGCTCAGCACTTGTTCCATTTCGCCAGTTCGGTGTAGTGCATTAAAATCTAAAGTGAAAACCAGTTCGGCTTCTTTAAGTATTTTGGTGCAATGCTCTTTGTCATTTTCATAGATCAAAACAGTTTCTGAACCCGGAAGCCAAGCTAGGAAATTCGGAAAATCATTAGGAGAAATTATAACGGGTGAATGATTTAGTTTTAAAAGAAAATGATACAATGCCAAGGTGGAACCCATCGCATCACCATCAGGACTTCGGTGTGGAATGATAGCAATCTTTTTGGGTGTTGCCAATAAATTTTGAATGACAAGAATATCTTTTTCGTTCATAGTTTGCGAAAATACTAAAAAAAGAGAACATGGGTTGCACAGTTTAACACCCATTTTGCATTTTATTTAGCTATAAAAAGACCAAACCAAACAGCTAGAAGTCCCAAAATAATGCTCAACCCAATATATCCAAATACCAGCAGGGAATTATTGCTTTGCAGCAAATTATAATTCTCCATTCCAAAAGCAGAGAACGTCGTGAAGCCGCCGCAAAAACCGGTTACCAAAAACCATTTCAAATAACTGTCGGTTAAATTGTTTTTGGCTAAAATCCCAATGAATAACCCAATTAAAAAGCAACCAGTTATATTAGCAATAAAAGTGGCTAACGGAAATTGGTTCGACCAAAATTTAGAAACTAAAACAGTCGTCAAAAAACGAAATACACTTCCGATTGCTCCGCCAATAGCTATGTAAAGGATTGTTTTTAGCATTATTATTTTAACTTATTTTTTGGTAAGCTTGCTTCTTCCGTTTTGCTAGAAGGTTCTATCAATTTGTTTAATTGTTGGACTTCTTCAGCAGTTAATTCTCTGTACCGACCAACAGGAATATCCAAGGAAATATTGATTATCCGAGTTCTTTTTAATGCTACAACATCGTAGTCAAGATACTCACACATCCTACGAATTTGTCGGTTTAAACCTTGTGTCAATATAATTCTGAAAACTGTTTTACTGATTTGTTCTACTTTGCATTTTCGAGTAATAGTGTCTAAAATAGGAACACCATTGCTCATCTTTTCTATAAATCTGTCGGTAATTGGTCTATCAACGGTGACTATATATTCTTTCTCATGGTTGTTTCGAGCGCGAAGAATTTTGTTGACAATATCGCCGTCATCAGTCATGAAAATCAAACCTTCGCTGGCTTTGTCCAGTCGTCCGATAGGGAAAATTCTTTTGGGATAATTGATATAATCTACAATATTATCTCTCACATTTAGATTAGTAGTGCATTCAATCCCGACAGGTTTGTTGAACGCGAGATAAATTGGTTTTTCTCTTTTTTCTCGAACTAATTTTCCATCTACGCGAACTTCATCATCAATAGTAACTTTGGTTCCCATTTCAGGAACAATTCCGTTGATAGTAATTCGTCCTTCTTCCAACAGTTTATCGGCTTCACGACGAGAACAAAATCCCGATTCGGAAAGAAATTTATTGATGCGTGTCTGGTTGAGTTCCATTTGGCAAATATAGAATAATTTAAGAAGTTGAATTTAAATTCTGCTTCTTGATAAGTAAGTTAATAAATGGTGTCAAAAAAGTAAAAAAAAAGGTTGTAAGTTTTAGGATTTTGTTATTTTTACCCACATGAATATACAAGGAAAACTAATAATTATTGGTGGTGCTGTTGATAAAGGCAGTTTTACTGAGACAGATTTGGATAAAGAGGCGGCAAAGAATTTGAATTTTTTTGAAGCTGGTATTTTGAAAAGAATTATTGACGAATCGAAACATAAAGCAAACTCTCGCATAGAAGTTATTACTACGGCTTCAAAAATCCCTAAGGAAATTGGTCCAGAATATGTAAAAGCGTTACACTATCTAGGTGCTGACAATGTCGATGTTTTAAATATTGAACGTCGCGAGCAAGCCATGGATTCAGTAGTTTTAAATCGTTTGAAAGCTGCCGATGTCGTAATGTTTACTGGTGGCGATCAGTTGCGATTGACTTCAATTCTTGGTGGAACACCGTTTCATGATATTCTTTTGGATAAATACCATAACGAAGATTTTGTCTATGCAGGAACTTCGGCTGGTGCGGCTGCAGCTTCTAATAATATGATTTATCAAGGCAGTAGTAGTGAGGCATTGCTTAAAGGCGAAGTAAAAATCACCAGTGGTTTGGGTTTGATTGACGGTGTGATTATCGATACGCATTTTGTGCAACGCGGTAGAATTGGAAGATTGTTTCAAGCCGTTGTTGGAAACCCAAAAGTGTTAGGAATTGGACTAGGAGAAGACACCGGATTATTGATTACCAATAATAATCGGATGGAGGCCATTGGTTCTGGACTGGTAATTCTGGTTGATGGACGTGAAATAAAAGACACGAATTTGACTCAAGTAGAATTGGGCCAACCCATTTCAATCAATCATCTTGTGACCCATGTGATGAGTATACACGATACCTTTGATTTGTCAACTTTTAAAATGATTATTAAATCTTCGCAATATGTTTGATAGACAATTTAGACATCTTAGATTTTTAGACTGCTTAGACTTTCTAAATCATTTAAATTAAAGAAAATCTAAATTGTCTAACGAATCTAAGCCAGTCTAACAAATCTAAGAAGTCTAACAAATCTAAGGATGTCTAAAATAATAATTCACGGCGGATTTTTCTCGGAATCGGCAACCAATCATGAAACTAAAGTTGCCAAACAACAGGCATTACTTCGTATAGTAAAAGATTCCTATACTTATTTAAGATCTCATTCTGCTTTAGAAACGGTTGTTTATGCTGTTTCTCTTCTAGAAGATGATGAATTGTTCAATGCGGGCATTGGTTCGCAAATTCAAGCTGATGGAAAAATAAGAATGAGTGCTTCGTTGATGGATGGTTCCACTATGAAAATGAGTGGCGTAATCAATATTGAAAAAGTAAAAAATCCAATACAGGTTGCTCAAGTTTTAATGAAATATGAAGATAAAGTTCTCGGTGGAAGTGGTGCTACTAGCTTTGCTAGAGAACATGGATTTAATAAATTTTCTACCGAAATTCAACAACGACGTTTAGAATATGAAGCTAAACTTAAAGCTAATGGTATGGGAACTGTGGGTTGTGTAGCTTTGGATAAAGACGGAAAAATTGCTGTTGCCACTTCAACAGGAGGAAAAGGTTTTGAAATTCCTGGGAGAATATCTGATTCGGCAACAGTTGCCGGAAATTATGCTAACGAATTTTGTGGCGTAAGTTTAACTGGCGTCGGCGAAGACATTGTGAGTGGCGCAGTAGCATCCAAAATTGTAACACGAGTTACCGATGGGTTTTCTATTGAAAAAGCATTCGAAAAAACATTTTCTGAATTAAAACCTTTTGATGGTTTTGCAGGCGCAATTGCTATTGATAGTGAAGGAAATACCTTCCATCAGGATTCCCATCCAAGTATGGTTTTCGCCAGTTATGATGGGGAGAATGAGGAAGTTTTTAGTTAATAAAAAGTAACCTGTATTTTATAGTCAAATTTACGAACAACTTTATATTGTTTAACATCAAAATAGCTTTTGATTTGGTATTGTTGTCTCCTAATTTCAATTTGTTTGTTTTTTTATTTTTCCTTGCATCTGTGAGTTATTTTTTTTTAACTTAAAAATAATACCAGACTCCCATTTAGTATGGATAATTTCAATTTAACCTTTGCGTTTTGAAAAGTTCAAAAACATTCCAATAGTTTTGTGCAAATGAAAAATTTGATTTCATTATCATTACTCCAATCATAGTTATAGTTAAAACTATTTTTATTTGACTTTATTTATCTTGAATGTCATTTACTAAGTTATCAAAATATTACCGCTAACTTTAACATACTCGGATGCTTAATTGCAAATATTTACAAAATATTTGGCTTAGAAGTTGAGTTTTTAAAATCATTTGGCTATATTTGATTTATGATATTTTTAACAATTTGTTAACCATATTCAGTTTTAAATGAATTTACCAACAATTTTTAAGTTATTTTAGTTTACTTGGTATTAATTTTAAAACATAAAAGCCTCAATTACCTGCCCTAATTATCCCATATTTCGATAATTATTATAATGCTACATACGTTTTGTGCGTGTAATCTTTAGTTATATACTTTTTTTAATAAAAAAGGATGTAGCTATCAATTTTGTGAATTAAAATGAATAAAAAATTATTTGTACTGTTTGTTTTTACTTTTTTTTAAAGCAGTGTTTTTTTTTCAGAAAAAGTAATCTCCTTGGTATCTTATGCTCAGGGAGATTTTAAATCTAAAGCCAGAAAAAAAGAAAATTATCAATTAATTCAAATTTGAAATGTTATTTTTTGAAGAAATTTTAAAATCAAATGAAGAAAATAGTCTTGAAACTGAACAAATGCTTTAAATTTAAATCAATCCGAAATTGATTTTATTACCCATAAAATAATATTAATAGGAGAAATTACAAGTATCCTCTAAAATATTTTTATTAATTTTTAATAAAAAAATATTTAATTATGAAAAGACAACTATTTTTATGCTTTTTAATCTTATCTGCTTTCGTATCCTATGCACAATCAAATATAACTAATGATTATGCTATTATTAGTACAGCGGGTGTGCCAGAAATAATCGTTTATAAAAATGCATTAGACAACGCCGATTGGGAGCCATACAGACTTTTAAACACGAGATTGAAATTTTCTTTTGATAATGGATTTACAATAGAACTAAAATCGGCTGTTGAGCTACTCAATCTTGGATTCCCAATTAATTTAGAAGATTATAGAACAGCATATCCTATCGGGTATTCTCTTCCTATTTTGAAACTTCTTCAAGGAAACGTTATAGGTATGCAATCTAATTGTAATCAACCTAATAAAAACCAATAAAGGAATTATTATAGATTTATGAAAAAACTTCTACTTACTATTTTTTTCTTTTTAGGTTGCTGGTTAATATCAAATGCCCAGCCAGCAAATGACAATTGCTCTGGCGCAACAAGTTTAGGAACATTACCTACTCCTGGAGTCTGTACTGCAGGTTTACAAGATGGAGCTGCTGTTACATTAACGAACCAATCAACCGTTGGTGCCACAGCTGAAAGTCCTTACACATATTTGACTGGGTGTTCGGGAGGCGGGCCTATGCAAGCTCCCGCTTTAGACACTTGGTATTCTTTTGTATCCTCTGGCACAACTGCTAATATTAGTATTAATGGTTTCCCAAATGCAAGTGTTGGGTTATGGCAAGGTCCTTGTAGTGCATTGTCTGGAAGGGGTTGTATGAACGTCCCTGCTGGTGGTTCGGGAACATTTTCTATTACACAAATTACTGCAGGTCAAACATATTTTATCCAAATAAGTGGAGGAACTTCAACCGCTACTGACGCCAATTTCAGTATCGCTGTTGACAATGATACGGCATGTAATGATTGTCTCACCGTTTCTACCCTTACTGCAAGCCCACTTCCCGTTAATGGGGCCTACACTCCCGGGCAAGTTGTAAATTTTTGTTATAGTGTAACGGGTTGGGTTCAAACAAACACTAATTGGATTCATGGTGTTCAACTTTCTTATGGCTCGGGATGGGCAACTCTTTCAAATACAGCTACAATAAGTGGCGTGTGTAATAATGCTGGTGCCGAATCATGGACTTATTTTCCAACGGGAATAGGTATTGTGAATGGTGTAAATTGGGGTCCAGGTTGGTATTTTGACAATGGTGATCCAGGAACTTCAACAGTTAATAATTTTGGAGATGGAGGGATTACCCCTCTTTGTAACCCTTCACCCAGCAACCCACTAACTTTTTGCTTTACGTTAACTGCTGCTACTGTTTGTACTCCTGGAGCTGATTTAGGTGTAACAATGAATACTAGTGGTGATGGTGAGTCTGGTTCTTGGACTAGTGTAGCATGTCAATCAGATCAATCTACAATATTTAGTGCCGTAGTGGCTACAGTAATTCCAACATTTAATCCACTAGGTCCATTTTGTCAGGGAGCTGTAGCTCCAGCTTTACCAACAAGTTCAACTAATGTTCCTGCAATAACTGGTACATGGTCTCCATCAACTATTGACACCGCTACTACTGGAACTACAGATTATACATTTACACCTACAGCAGGTCAATGTGCTCTTATAACAAAGATGAGTATTACCATTACACCTCTAAATACCATAACACCAGGCAGTGACCAAACAGTATGCAGCAATGCTGCAATTGCTACTATTACATTGGCTACAACAGGAGCAACTGGTGCAACTTTCTCTGGTTTACCCGCCGGGGTGACTGGTTCTTGGGCGGCAAATGTTGCTACAATAACTGGGACTCCAACGACAAGTGGAACTTTTAATTATGTAGTTACAACAACGGGGGGCTGTCCTCCTGCTGTGGCATCGGGAACAATAACTGTAACCCCATTAAATACAATTTCTCCTGGCACAAGTCAATCAGTCTGTGTCAATTCTGCGATAACCAATATATCTTTGGCAACAACAGGAGCTACTGGTGCAACCTTCAGTGGTTTACCCTCAGGTGTAACAGGTGCATGGGCAGCAAATGTTGCTACCATAAGTGGAACACCAACAGCCAGCGGAACATTTAACTATAACGTTACGACAACTGGGGGTTGTCCTCCAGCTTCAACAACGGGTACAATTACTGTTAAACCATTACCATCTGTGACATCTGCATCACCCAGCTATTCCATTTGTTCTGGACCAACTTTAGCAACAGCTTCATCCCCAACCATTAATCTTACACCAAATCCTGCTGGCGCAAGTATTAGTTGGTCTGGTTCAGATGGCAGTAGTGGAACAGGTACTCCTATAAGTTACACGATCCCAAATAATACTTGTTCAGATCTTTTAATAAATTATACTATCATACCAACTTTCAATGGTTGTGTAGGTTCATCATTAATTGTCCCATTGACTGTAAGACCAAAACCAATAGCCACATTTAGTGTTTCACCAAATCCAATTTGTCTCGGACAAAATGCAACAGCAACATTTATCGGAACTTCCTGTCCAGGCGCAACATATAATTGGACATGGCCTCCCGGAGTTACTATCGTTAGTGGATCTGGTGCTGGACCTTATACAATTAGTTTTGCTTCGCCCACAACATATAATCTTTCACTTCAAGTTGTGGGTCCTGCTTCATTAGGAAGCTGTACATCTCCTATATTCACAGTTCCAATAATAGTTACACCATTAAATACTATTGCACCAGCTACCAATCAAACGGTTTGTATTAACGCTGCAATTACCAATATCACATTAGCTACAACAGGAGCTACTGGGGCTACATTCTCTGGTTTGCCCTCAGGCGTATCTGGCTCTTGGGCTGGGAATGTTG
>JAYVNT010000602.1:0-8079 GCA_043758285.1 Flavobacterium sp. | reverse complement strand
AAGAGAACTAAAATTTGAACTTACAGGAAATATGAACCGCTACGTTTGGAGTTTAGACAACAAAGTAGTTTCTGAAGCAGATAAAATCCTGATCAAAAAAGGCGAAAATGTACGCATCACAATTCACAATGGTTCCATGATGCGCCACCCAATGCACTTGCACGGTCACGATTTTAGGTTATTAAATGGTCAAGGCGACTACGCGCCACTTAAAAATATTGTAGATATAATGCCAATGGAAACCGATGTTTTAGAATTCAACGCCAATGTTGAGGGCGATTGGTTTTTCCATTGTCACATTCTCTACCACATGATGAGCGGTATGGGCAGAATATTTTCTTATGAAAACCAAGCACCAAATCCCGAAATACCAAACCCAAAACTCGCACAACGCAAACTTTTTGCCGACGATAGAAGATTTCATTTTATGGGAGAAAATGATTTTGCAACCAATGGTAACGATGGCGAAGCGATGCTACAAAGCACCCGATGGAGCATTGGCACCGAGTGGCGTTTGGGATATAGTAAAATGGATGGTTACGAGACTGAAACACACATAGGGCGTTACATTGGCAAAATGCAATGGATCATGCCGTTCATAGGTTTTGATGGTCGTTTTAGAGAAAATGGTATTGATTTTCAAGAAAAAACACTTTTTGGACAAAACAATAAAAAAGACAATCGGATGCTTTTTAGTGCGGGTATCAACTATACGTTGCCAATGTTAATTGTGGCACAAGCCGAAGTGTTTACAGATGGTAATTTTAGATTAAAATTGGAACGCAAAGACATTCCACTTGCTAAAAGATTACGAATGAGTTTAATGTGGAATACCGATAAAGAATATATGGCAGGATTACGATACATAGTCAAAAGAAACTTTGGCATAACAACACATTACGACAGCGATATGGGTTTAGGCTTCGGATTGAATTTAAATTATTAATAGAAATTTATTTGAAGATTTAATATGCTCCAAAAATATGAAGACTATAATTAATGAAGAGAATCTTTTATAAATTTACGAATGTTTTTCAGTCAATTTTTTTGCTAAAATAGCACAACTTTCGTCAAGCATTTCATAAACCATATCAAACCCATTTTGCAAACCATAATAGGGATCGGGAACATCCACATTGTCGTCAGGAAATAATTCATTTAAAATGAGTTGTACTTTCTTTTTTTGGGATTCAGTTTTTGCTAATTGAATAACATCATCATAGTTAGCATTATCCATAACATAAATATAATCAAAATCCTCAAAATCTCTTGGTGTAAATTGTCTGGCTTTTTGATGAGTAATATCCAATCCATTTTTTTGTGCTGTTAGAACAGAACGTTGGTCAGGTTGTTTTCCAATATGATAATTACCCGTTCCAGCAGAATCTACAAAAAAATCATTTTGTGGGAGTTTGGATGCAAGCAACCCTTCAGCCAATGGTGATCGGCAAATATTTCCTAGACAAACCATTAAAATTTTAACGGGCATAATGTATTATTCTAAAACGCAAACTTACTCAAAAAGGAATTATAGCGATAATTTTTTATGAATATCTTCAACAAATTTTTTGAATTGTTTGTCTGTAGAAACTAAATTGTCAACTGTTTTGCAGGCATGAAGAACAGTAGCATGATCTCTATCGCCTATTTGTGATCCTATGTTAGCCAAGGATGATTTGGTAAACTTCTTAGCAAAAAACATTGCCAATTGTCTGGCTTGAACTACATGACGCTTTCTAGTTTTTGATTGCAAAGTATCAAGATCTAACTGGAAATAATCAGAAACTACTTTTTGAATGTAGTCAATAGAAATTTCCCGTTTCACGTTTTTAACAAATTTTTCAACAACACTTTTTGCTAAATCCAACGTTACTTCTTTTTTATTAAAAGATGATTGAGCAATTAATGAAATAATAGCACCTTCAAGTTCTCTAACATTTGATTTAATATTACGAGCCACATATTCTATAATCTCATCCGGCATTTCAACGCCATCACGATATAAAATATTTTTTAAGATAGAAATTCTGGTTTCGTAATCTGGTTGGTGTAATTCTGCGGATAAACCCCATTTGAAACGAGACAACAAGCGTTGCTCAATATCTTGCATGTCAACAGGCGCTTTGTCCGATGTTAGAATTACTTGTTTACCATTTTGATGTAAATAATTGAAAATATGGAAGAAAACATCCTGCGTTCCAGTTTTTCCAGAAAGAAATTGAACGTCATCTATAATCAACACATCAATCAATTGATAGAAATGTATAAAATCATTTCTGTTATTTTTCTTTACGGAGTCAATATATTGTTGAGTAAATACTTCTGCCGATATATATAGAACTGTTTTTTCTGGATATTTATCTTTAATTTCAACACCAATAGCATGCGCTAAATGGGTTTTTCCTAATCCAACTCCACCAAAAATTAATAATGGATTGAATGACGTTCCTCCAGGCTTATTGGCAACAGCCATTCCTGCCGAACGAGCCAATCTATTAGAGTCGCCTTCTAAGAAATTATCAAAGCTATAATTTGGATTAAGTTGCGATTCGATTTTTAAGTTTCTAATTCCCGGAATTACGAAAGGATTTTTCAGTTCAGGATTTAGGTTCTTAAATGGAGCATCAACATCTTGTGATTTGATTGGGCTTCTATGTGCACTTGGCAATTGTTCTGTGAAGGGTTGTTTATTACCATAAGTGTTCTCCATTTTGATTTTATAGAGTAACTTTGCATTTTTGCCAAGTTCTTTAGTTAATGCTACTTTAAGTAACTTCACATAGTGTTCTTCGAGCCATTCATAAAAAAATTTACTTGGAACTTGAATGTAAAGCGCATTATCAGTTAGTTCAACTGACTTAATCGGTTCAAACCAAGTTTTGAAAGCTTGTTCTTGAATATTGTCTTTTATAAATAATAGACAGTTTTCCCACACCGATTGCGCAGTTTTACTCATGTTTGGTTTAAATTATTGTGTTTATTAATTAGGTTTTAACATAAAAAAACATTGAAAATTTTAATGTTTTTCGGGGTAACAAATATGTGAATAAAATTTGTTAAAAAAAATTAATATCCTATTGATTTTTTAAAAATATTGTTGTAAGTAAATAATAGATTATAGATAAAAGGTAAAAAAAGAAGATGAAACAACATCAAATTCAAGTTAGAGTGCGGTACTCTGAAACCGATCAAATGAGTGTAGTTTATCATGGCAATTACATCCCATATTTTGAAATGGGACGTGTGGAATGGCTTAGAAACAAAGGGATTTCGTATAAATCACTTGAAGAAAACGGAATTGCATTGCCAATAGTTTCTATGACTATAAATTACAAAAAACCAGCACGTTATGACGACTTACTTACAGTTATTACCAACTTCAAAAATCAATCGTCTGTTAAGATAGAATTTGATTGTGAAATTCGTAATGAAAACAAGGAATTGTTAACAACTGCTTATTTTTTGTTGGTTTTTGTGGATATAAATTCAGGAAAACCCATTGCGCCACCTAGCTATATTCTTGATATTCTATGAGGACAAGAATTTATGATTCTTTTGATTTCAATTTCAAAAAAATGACCTAAAAATTTCAAAAATTATTTTGGTGTTTATTGATGAATTTCATCCATTTTTTTATATAAAAGGAGTTTTTTGTTAACTCACTATAAAGTTTTACAGTAAAATTTTATAATGGTAATTGTTTTTGGTCAAACAAATCTACAACGTCTTCTTTACCCACTTCTAAATTCCAAACGTGAAGACCAAGTGATGCCGCAACGTCAGTATTTACTTTTTTATCATCTACAAACAAAGTTCTTTTGGGAGATAAGTCGTGTTTTCGAATTATAGTGTTGAAAATTTCAGCGTCTGGTTTTCTCATTCCCATTTCATAAGAGTAATACACTTTTTCAAAGCAATGATAAAAATCGGTATAAAATGACATGCCTACTTTGTGTTCAAAACGACTAATGTGAATTGAGTCAGTGTTGGTCAATAAAAACAATCGGTAACGTGAGGAAAGCAACTGTAAAAATTCTAATCTATATAGTGGAAAATCTCCAATTACAGAGTTCCATGCTTTTATAATTTCTTCTATGCTGGCATCGGGAATATGCTTTAAAAAACAATTTATGAATTGGATTTCAGTTATTTTTCCTTTCTCGAATAAATCATTGTGAGCTAACAAATCTTCATTTGGACCATCTAATCCTAATTTTTTAAACTCTTCAATGGATGTTTCTTTATTAAGATTAATAAAAACATCTCCAAAATCGAAAATCATTGTGTTAATCATGGTTGAAAAAAAGTTTAAGTTGGTCGTCTTTTATATTTTTTATTTCGAAATTTCCATTTAAAATAGGTGCTTTTAAGCCACTACTGAATTGAATATTACCCTTAAAAACTCTAGCTTCATCCCAAAGATTGTTGTCTATAAAACTTTGAAGTGTTTGTTTTCCACCTTCAATTAGTATAGATTGTATACCATATTTATATGAAATATCGGCAATTTTTTTGGTTAGCTGATTATCAAAGATAGTATTTTCATAAATACAATTTTCACGAGATATTAAATTTTCTTGTTCTGTGATGATAATGGTCTTCGTTTTCTCGTTTTTAACAAAATAGTCATTCGATATTTTTCCAGTTCTGTCTAAAACTATTCGTATTGGATTTTTCCCTGACCAATCTCGAACATCCAATTTTGGATTGTCGTATAAAACGGTTTTGGTTCCAACCAGAATAGCTTGTTCTTCGCTACGCCATTTATGGACTAATTGTCTAGAAAATTCATTCGAAATCCATACGGGTTCTTTTTTTTCTTTAATTAATGGCGCTATAAATCCGTCAAGACTTTCTGCCCATTTAAATATAATATAAGGTCTTTTTTTATTGTGGAATGTGAAGAATCTTTTGTTCAATTCGTTGCATTCTTTTTCTAAAACACCAACAGTTACATTTGCACCGTTTTCGATTAATCTTTGAATTCCTTTTCCGGCTACTTTACTGTTTGGGTCGATGGTTCCAACAACAACATTTGGGATTTTATGTTTGATAATTAAGTCGCAACAAGGAGGTGTTTTCCCATAATGACTGCAAGGTTCAAGCGAAACATAAATAGTAGCTTTTGATAATAAAGATTTGTCTTTTACAGCATTTATTGCATTGACTTCAGCGTGATTTCCACCGTGAGGAGCTGTATATCCTTCTCCAATTATCTTGTTTTCAGAAACTATAACGGCACCTACAGATGGATTAGGCATAGCCAATGGTAAACCATTTTTAGCTAATTGAATGCAGCGATTTATATAAAATTCGTGTATCTTCACATCACAAAAATAAGACATTACTTTTAGAATGAGCGACATCGTAATAAGAGAAATCCAACCACAAGATAACGCGGCAATTGCGGCTGTAATTAGACAAGTTTTTATTGCCGATAATTTCCCAAAAACTGGAACCGCTTTTGCAGATACGCAGCTGGATTTTATGTTTGAAACCTATAATCAACCACGAGCTACTTATTTTGTTTTAGAAAATGACGGCAAAATTATTGGTGGTGCCGGAGTTTCGCAGTTAGAAAACTCAACTGACAACATCTGCGAATTGCAAAAAATGTATTTGTTGCAACAAGGTCGTGGCAAACGATTTGGCTTTCAAATTATATTGAAATGTTTGGAAAAAGCCACCGTATTCGGCTATGAAAAATGCTACCTAGAAACATTACCTGAAATGCTAGCCGCACAAAATCTTTACATGAAATCAGGTTTTGAATATCTCAGCGCTCCAATGGGAAATACAGGTCATACTACTTGTCCAGTTTGGATGATAAAGAAATTATAAATGCTAGTCAAAAACTACAAAGAAACTTTCAAAGAAGAATTACTATCCATTTACGACGAACCCGAAATCGATAGTTTTTTCTATATCATTTTGGAGAAAATTCATAAGTTCAAACGAATAGATTTGGCACTAAATCCCGAAACAGTGATGGATGGTGTTCATTTAAAACAATGGAAAAGTATCATTTCAGGCTTAAAAAAACAAAAACCTATTCAATATATTTTAGGTGAAACAGAGTTTTATGGTTTGCGATTTGAAGTCAATGAAGCTACCTTAATTCCAAGACCTGAAACGGAAGAATTAGTGCAACTTATTATTTCAAATCGCCAAATCGCCAAATCGCCAAATCCACTCAAGATTTTGGACATCGGAACAGGAAGTGGCTGCATCGCTATTTCATTAGCCGCAACTATTCCGAATGCAGAAGTTTTTGCGATTGATGTTTCGGAGAAAGCATTGGCTACAGCCAAAAAAAATGCAACAATCAATGAAGTGAATGTTACTTTTCTTTTAAAAAATATTTTGCAAACTGAGGATTTAGAACAACAATTCAACATCATAGTTTCCAATCCGCCCTATGTTCGTGATTTAGAGAAAGCGGGAATAAATCCCAATGTTTTAAACTATGAACCTCATTTGGCATTGTTTGTTGAAGATACCGATGCCTTGCTTTTTTATCGAAAAATTGGGCAACTAGCAAAGAAAAGTTTAACACCAAACGGGAAATTGTATTTTGAAATCAACCAATATTTAGGAAAGGAAACAGTTGAATTGCTTGAAGATTTAGGTTTCAAAAATATTGAAATCAAGAATGATATTTACGGAAATAATAGAATGATTTGTTGTAGCCTTTAATTCCTTTACGCGCTACTCATATCGCAACGCTTCAATAGGATCAAGTTGTGACGCTTTGATGGCAGGATACAATCCAGAAACTAAACCGACAATAAAACTGGTTACAAAAGCCGCCATTATTGCACCCCACGGAATTACGAAAAGCCAACCAGCAGCCAGCGTAATAAGATACCCAATTAGAATTCCAAAAATAATTCCGATAATGCCTCCCATTTGTCCTATGGTGAGCGTTTCTACAAAAAACTGAAAAGCAATATCACTTTTCTTAGCACCCAATGCTTTTCTAACACCTATTTCGCGGGTTCTTTCGGTAACCGAAACAATCATAATATTCATCAGTGCAATAGAGGAACCAAAAATGGTAATGATTCCCATTATCCAAGCAGACATTCCCAAAACGCCTGTAATACCGGCAATTTTATTAATCAAATCATCGCTGCGCGAAACACCAAAATTCTCTTCTTCTACGGGATTTAGTTTTCTAATTTTTCGCATCGTGAGCAATGCATTATCAATAGCCGCATCTAGTAATTCTGTTTTTTGAATCATAATGCTCAGCGAATAATTGATATTGGGCTGAGAAAATAACGACCGTGCTACTTGAATAGGAATCATCACTCTCAAATCTCGGCTGTTGCCAAAGGTGGAACCTTTTTCTTTTAAGACACCAATAACTTTGAACTTAGCGCCACGAATAGAAAGTGTTTTGCCAATTGGATTGACATCTTTCAACAATCCTTTTGTAGCAAAATCAGAACCAACGATGCAAAAATAGACATTGTTTGAAATATCAAAAGGGTTGAAGTTTCTACCTTGCGTAACTTCTAAACCCGAGTTGGTTAAAAAAAACTCATCAATACCAAGCACGGAAATCTCAGGGTCTGTTTTTTGATTGTCAAATTTGACTTCGGCTTTTGAGGTTGCAATAAACGACAGCGATGTTTGTGTCAACGGAAAGCTGTATTTCGCTCTAAACTCCTTAGCTTCGGGATACGTAATTATAGGATTTATTTTTTTAATTTCGTTATCGCCTTCGCCTCTAAGTTGGGTTTTATATTGATTGATATTAAAAGTATTAGAACCCATGGTCGCAAAACTGGAATTCAAATTATAATCAATAGCGGTAACGATAGTCAAGATTCCAACCAAAGCGGTAATACCAATGGCAATAATAACCACAGTCAAAACCGTACGAAGCAACTGCGTTCGGATAGAACTCAACGCAATCTTTATATTTTCTCTGAATAATCCAATCATAACCCCAATTTGACACTTAAATATAGTTTTTGTTACAAGAATATTCACATTCAGCTATAAAATATTGATATTTGCAACTCAATATCAGATAGTAAATATCAGATATCAGATATTTAAAATTTAATA
>JAYVNT010000601.1:0-2572 GCA_043758285.1 Flavobacterium sp. | reverse complement strand
TTTTCAACAACTATCAAATCCAGTTTATGAAGTTTTTTATAGTCTGAAATTTGATTGGTATAATGAAATTGATTTAAATTTTCTTTGTGAATTAGTGCCGTTGAAATTCCAATTAGTATTGAAATTATAAAAGTAAAACTTCCAAAAACAATTTTGAAACCACTCTTTTTTTGATTTAAAAATGATGAAGTTAGTAAGCCGATTATACTAAATCCTAAACTAAAAAACACTAAAGTTGTACTCAGATTTACTATCCGAAACAAAAGTAATCCGAATAGAAATCCAATAAAAATTCTTGCTAAAGGGAACTGTAAGATTTTCATATAACTAAGTTACATAAAAATTTTATTCGTGAAAGAAAACTATTGTATAACTCGATTGATTTGTTTAAAAGTTTTTTCGTAATACGATTCTTTTAATGAGGAAATAATAACACCACCATTGGTTGAAGAATGAATGAATTTGACATCATCTTTATCCACTTCGACAATCATTCCAACATGGTTTATTCTTTTTTGACCTCTATTGATAAAGAAGATCAAATCGCCTTTTTTTGCCTTGTCCAAGTCAATAAGTGTTCCTGTTTCTGCCATTTCATAGGAAGAACGTGGGAGCGTAATGTCAAATTTCCTGAAAGTGGCGTACATTAAACCAGAGCAGTCAAAACCAGCAGAAGTTGTTCCTCCAGCGCGGTAGCTGATGCCTAAGTTATTGCTGGCACTATTGATTAATTGATCGACTAAATAATTTGAATCTTCATTTTCAATAACGATATCAGAAGCATTTTGATTATTAAGAGCTAAAAGACTTTTTGATTTTGGAATCTGGATGAATTGTCTATTTGTATATTCTTTTTGGCTTTTTTTGTTAGTAACAACAGTGCTTTTTGCTAAAATTGGTTTTGTGTAAACACCTCTTTTTTCTGCTTCATCTTTTGAAGTAATGATGGCAGATGTAGGTTTACATGCCGTAAACAACAGAAGAACTGATATGATGTATAGGTATTGCTTCAAGAAAATAATTTTTACAAATATAAAAATTTGGAACAGAATAGAAAGCTATTTCAAGTCTTTTAAGATTAATTTCGCGGTTTTTTCACTCGCGCCAATGCCGCCGAGTTTGGTTTCTAATGCATCATATTTTTCTAATAGTGCTTTTCTGTGTTTTGCCTGTAACAATTTTGAAAGTGATGTCTTCAAATTTTCTGTATTGCATTTTTCTTGTATCAGTTCGGTCACTACTTCTTCGTCCATGATTAAATTTACCAACGAGATGTATTTTAACGTAATAATTCTTTTCGCAATTTGATATGATGCCCAACTTCCTTTATAGCAAACCACTTCTGGAACTTTAAATAAAGCAGTTTCGAGAGTTGCTGTTCCAGAAGTAACCATAGCTGCCGTTGCAATACTCAATAAATCATAAGTTTTATTCGAAACAAATTTCACGTTTTTGGTAGTCAAAAATGGCGTATAAAAATGATATTCCTGACTTGGTGCGCCAGCAATTACAAACTGATATGTTGGAAAATCGGTTACAATACTTAACATTACGGTAAGCATTTTTGCTATTTCTTGTTTCCGGCTTCCAGGAAGAATGGCGATGATCGGTCTCTCGTCCAGATTATTTTCTTTCCGAAATGAAACTTCATTAGTTTTTACTTGATTGTGAATGGCATCGATTAATGGATGACCAACAAATTCAACTGGAAAATGATGTTTTATTTCAAAAAAGCCTTTTTCAAACGGAAGAATTACAAACAGTTTATCGAAATCTCTTTTTACTGCTTTAATGCGGTTTTCTTTCCAAGCCCAAATTTGTGGTGCAATATAATAATGTGTTTTTATTCCTTTTAGTTTCGCCCATTTTGCTATTCGCATATTGAACCCAGGATAATCGATAAAAATAATGACATCGGGATTGAATTGTTCTATATCTGCTTTACAGATTTTGATGTTGTTGAGAATAGTTTTCAAGTTCAATATAACTTCTACAAAACCCATGAATGCTAACTCGCGATAGTGCTTGACCAACGTTCCACCAACGTTTTGCATCAAATCGCCACCCCAAAATCGAATATCAGCGTTCAAGTCTTCTTTGTACAGCGCTTTCATCAAATTGGAACCGTGTAAGTCGCCTGAAGCTTCGCCAGCGATGATGTAATATTTCATTATCTATAGATTTATAAATCCCATGAATTCAATTGTTGAATAGCATGATGTGCTGTCAAATCAAACTGAACAGGGACTATGGAAATATACCCATTTGAAAGTGCCCATTCATCAGTGTCTTCGCCTTTATCTTGGTTGACGAATTCACCTGTTAACCAATAATAATCTTTGCCATAAGGTGTTTTTCGTTTGTCAAATTTCTCCATCCAAATGGCTTTCGCTTGACGGCAAATTTTAATTCCTTTGATTTCGTTAGTTTTTAGTTTTGGGAAATTAACATTTAGAACAGTGCTTTCTGGCAGTTTTTTGGCTAAAACTTCCACTGCGATTTTTTTAATGAAAGGTTTTATTTGTTCAAAATCGGCGTTCCAATCATAATCTAATAAAGAGAAACCTATGGC
>JAYVNT010000600.1:0-2573 GCA_043758285.1 Flavobacterium sp. | reverse complement strand
TGAATTTTGTTATAAATTTAATCGCCGGTATTTTGGTATCAAGTTATTTGACAGACTTGTTGTAGCAGCTATATCTACGGCTTGGTATAAGCCTTGCACCTAATTGCGGATAGTCAAACATTTTAGTATATTTATACTGATGCAAGAAGATAACATAACGGAATACGAAAGGGCTAAATATACAAGCGTGGACTATTTGTCTTTTTTGGGTGCAGGAACTTTTAGTAACGCCTCTAATGTTTTATCAAAACTATTTACAATCTCCTTTTGATTTACTTGAGCTTGTTCTGATGTGGGGATTGTATTTGTTTTTTTTATTTCATCAATCACCTTATTAAAATCAGACTTGTAATTTCTGTCCTGTACTACTCTAAATTTCATATATTCCGTTTCTGCAAAAATATCAGCAACATCTTTTCTTATTTTCCCTGCATTATCTAATACCTCATACTCATTGAATTTAAGAAATGCATCGAGCCTGGTAGACCAATCAGACATTTTCATTAATCTATTACGCTCAACTTGTAATTCTGCATAATCTAAGTACATATTCACAAGCGTATTTAGCTTTCTTAATTCGTTTTCATCAAGGTAGTTTTTAGCAACTGTTACATCCAACTTTTGAACCTTACCTTCCTTACCAGAGTTTTTCCATGTCTTTAATCCCATGTATGGCAAACTTGCATTTGCCCTTGATTTAATTATTTCCGCAGACGTTTGTCCAACTATTGCAAACTCTAATTTGTTTTGAACTTTTGCAAAGAATTTATGTGTTTCGGTATCGTCTTTATTATAATCTACGGATGTTGCATATAGGTCAGTAATCTTTTCATAAAACATCCTTTCTGATGCCCTTATTTCTCTAATCTTTTCAAGTAATTCCCTGAAATAATCCTTACCAAATAACCTATTACCCTGTTTCAACCTTTCATCATCAAGAGCAAACCCTTTTATCAAATACTCTTTAAGTATCTGAGTAGACCAAATTCTAAACAGTGTTGCTTTGGGTGAATTTATCCTATATCCAAGTGAAATGATAGCATCTAAATTATAGAACTTCGTTTTATAAGATTTGCCATCTGCGGCAGTGTGTAAGATTTCCTTACATACTGAATCTTCTTTTAATTCCCCGTCTCTTACAACATTAGAAAAGTGCATAGATACATTTTCCCTTGAAGTCGCAAATATTTCTGCCATACCTCTTTGGGTTGTCCAAACACTATCTTCACCTACAATTACCTGAACATTTATTTTACCTCTTTCCCCTTGGTAAAATAAAAAATCAGATGAGTTTTCTAAACTTTCCATATTATTTTATTAAATCTTCATAAGTTAAACGTGTGCCGGAAACCGCTGATAAAACAAAATCAAACCTTTGTTGTGTTCCAAATTTACGGGTATTAAATCGTAATGTAAATTCATCGCAATAGCTTTGTAAATGGTCAACACTTACCCAATGATAAATACCGTCAATGCCTCTTTTTAAATGGCTCCAAAAGTTTTCAATGCCGTTTGTGTGTGCCATGCCGTTTACATATTCTTTGGCTCCGTGGTTAACTGTTTTATGTGTGTAGTCGTTTTCTAAGTCTACATAAGCGGAATATTCATCAGTTATAATAGTACTGTCATTTTTAACTGCTTCCTGGATTATTGGGAGAATAATCTCTTTATGCCTGCTTGGTACAACAACGCAACTAACTGTTGATTGCCTTGTAAATATTTTCTCAATGACTGTTTTGTCCTTAATAACCTTGTGTGGCCTTTCAGATTCCGTAAATTCAGTTCTTTCTAACATTCCTAATACTGGCACTTTATCAGATACAGTATTGCCTTCTTCATTTTTGGTTTTCTTGTTACTGTGTTTATTAGCTGCATCACCACCTAAAAAGGATTCGTCAATCTCAACAATGTTTTTCATTTCAGCTTTGAAATTAGGATGGTCAAAGGCATAACGTAAGCGATGTAATAAAAACCACGCAGATTTCTGAGTAACTGTTATATCCCTTGCTAACTGGTGGCTGCTGATTCCCTTCTTATGTGAACTAAAAACATACAAGGCTAAGAACCATTTTTGTAAAGGTATTTTAGTGTTGTCGAATATGGTGCCGGTGCGGACATTGAAATACTTACCAGTACTCTTACACTTGTATTTGTTACCAGCACACTTGTAAACTTTTGAGGTTGCATTAAACGGAGATACCGGATTACCATCCCAGCTAAGTTTCTCTAAATGATCTATGCAGCTTTGTTCTGTAGGAAAGGCTTTTAGTAAATCGAAGATGCTTTTAAACTCTGGTAACATATCTATTTGCTTTAGTAGTGTAAAGATATGCTCAATAATTTAATATTACAAATTTATTTAGTGTAAAAATGTATATCATTGCCGCCACTTCCTTACTCCCCAAATTAAACGTAAGGGTATTGTGGTTCATAACAAAATAATACGAGTCTACAACAAGAAAAAATTCCAGAGTTTTTTTTAAAAATCAATTTCTAATCCCAGCTTACCGGGTGCAGATTCACTTGTAAACCATTTAAACCTTTTTTATTGAATTCCTGGTTGAACACTTCGT
>JAYVNT010000599.1:0-2574 GCA_043758285.1 Flavobacterium sp. | reverse complement strand
TTTCAGCGTTGGAATCACTTATCAAAGCTAATAAAGGTGAAGGAAAAGCAATTAAAGAGGTTCAAATTAAGCAAGCAACTGGTATAACAATTAATCTTTAATCCCTCGACAGACATGGAAGTAATAAGCCTTGACATCGGTGGAAAGTTTGCTCATTTTCGGAAGTATTATGCTAATAATACGGCATTAAGCTATACAATACCGCCCCGTACCACTATTATGGGGATGATGGCATCTATTTTAGGAAGAGAACGAAATTCTTATTATGAAGAATTAGCTTCCGAAAATATTCGTGTTGGTATTCGAGTGATGTCGTCTCTTAAAAAGTCATTTCATCGACTCAATTTTCTTAGTATAAAAAGTATTGATGACTTTACAGGCAAAGGGGGGCGTATTCAAACACCTTTTGAAGTGATAACTGGTTATAATTTACCTACGGATTGGGTAGTATATCGTATTTATTTGAGTCCATCAGAAACAGGTCAGGCTGTGTTTGACGAGCTAAAAGATGTACTTCTTAATCATCGGCAAAAGTTTAACCTTTCCCTTGGGACAGCTAATTTTTCGGCAACTATTTTAAAAGTACACAGCTACAAAAATGTAGAATCGTTGGAATCAAAAGATTTTATTACGATAGATTCAGCCGTTGTTTCAAATACTGTAATCAAACTCAATTTTGAGAAAGATGCAAACGGTGCGTCTAATTTTTTAGAAGAAGAGTTGCTACCTGCCGACTTTGTAAGTAATCACAATAGGGAAGTGAGAAAAATGGTAACTGCCTTATATAGTACAAAAAATATTCCCTTTGAGGTAAAATTAAATGTTCCCCATTATTTATTAACGACAGATTTAGAAACTCAAAACATTGTTTTCTTAGAATGAAAATTTTCTATTCTCACGCAGAAAAAATAGATGGCAAAAAAGTAGGTTCAAAACGCCTGAACGTACATACAGAAGGTGTGGCTTCAAAAGCCCGTCTTCTGTATAGTTCAGTCAACTTGCCATTTGATAATATTGAAGAATTAATTGCTGAAATAACTAAATTTCATGATTTAGGAAAATATACCCCACATTTTCAGAATTATTTATTGGATTTGGGAAGATATGATAGCCAATTTAAGCAACATGCTAAGTTTGGTGCTTTTGCTTTATATGCAAAATATGAAAAAAAAGAAGAACTCATTAAAGCTATTATAGCATTTTTTATCATTGTACATCATCATAAAAGTCTAACAGATTTCAGTTTACTTAAACGGATGGTTGAAGACAATGGTGATGATTCTTACATATTTGAGGAACAATGGAAAAGTATCAGAAATGCAGGTGCTGATTATTTACAAACTATCAAAAATGAAGTATTGGAAAGTAATTTAGAAAGCCTTGTCATGTTTCCCGAAGGAAAGATTTTTCGTAGAAAATTAAGTGATTTTTTATCAAAATTTAGCCGTGTAGATATATTTTTTCTTATCAATTATATTTTTTCATTACTTATCGAAGCCGATAAATTAGATGCTTCTAATACAGAGGTTTATACAAGAAAACACATTGACATAGATAGCGTAGATGTTTTTTTATCTAACCGAACAAATAATCCCTTACGAACCCAAGTAAGAAAGGATGTCATTGAACGATTAGACAAAATTGATTTAATAAATCAACGTATTTTTACCCTTACCGCACCTACTGGTGTTGGTAAAACCTTTATTGCCTTAGATGTTGCATTGAAATTGCGGAATAAAGTTCCTGCACTAAAAAATGCTCAGATAATATATGCTTTACCATTCATAAACATTATTGAGCAGGGTTTTGATGAATATAAAAAAGCATTAGGAGAACGAGCAGAAATATTAGCTCACTATCAGTATGCTGACGTATTTGGGGAAGATAAAAAAGTAAATAATTTTAGTGAAAATGAGCCTAATTATAATCAAAAATTAATGGAGTTAGATACATGGCAAAGTGATATAATCATCACATCATTTGTCCAATTTTTTCATACACTCATTGGTTATAAGAATAAATTATTGAAAAAATTTAGTCATTTTGCTAATGCAATTATTATTTTAGATGAGGTTCAGACCTTAAAATTGAGTCAATTACCTCTCTTAGGGGCAATTATATACTATCTCTCTAAGTATCTGAATACGTATGTTATTTTAATGACGGCTACCAAACCTAAACTTTTAGAATTGGCATATCGAGAGATTTTAGAAAAAGAAGGAGAACCTCTGATTGATTTTGAATCCTTAGAACTTCTTCAAAAACATACTGATATTTATGCAAGTTATAAGCGTACTAAAATAGTTCAGATGATTAATGAGGAATTAAAGGAAGCGGAAAATATAGAAGAAACTTTTGTTGATGATTATTTTAAATCAAATTGGTCGTCAGAAAAATCGTGTTTAATTGTTGTAAATAAAGTTAATCGTTGTATTGATTTATTTGATACAATAAAAAAACACTTAGAAAAAAAACAGTTTGAGAATCCTATTTATTGCCTTTCAACAAATATCATTCCTGCCGATAGGTTTAATTTTATTAAACAGATAAAATTAGATTTACAAGCGAACAAGG
>JAYVNT010000598.1:0-8116 GCA_043758285.1 Flavobacterium sp. | reverse complement strand
CTAATGCCGAAAAGAAAGCACCGAAAACGAAAGCAACTACTATTAGAATGTTTGTTTTAACGCCTGGCAAAAATGTAATACCTGCTAGAACTGCACTCGCAATTACTACAAAAATTGCTAACAATCGGTATTCTGCTTTTAAGAAAGCTAATGCACCTTCGTAGATGTAATCTGAAATCTCTTTCATCTTACCGTCTCCAGCATCTTGTTTTAATACCCAGCTTCTTTTGATTGCCATAAAAGCTAATCCTATCAACGCCATAAAAATTGGCACATAAATCATGTATGATTCCATAAATATAATTTTGTTTATAAATTTTATCGGTCGCAAAAGTAACAAAACTTTAACAAATAAAAACAATATAATTTATGAATGTTAGTTCACTATATACGTATCAATTCAAAGTAAATTATTGCTTACTAAAGCAAAAAAACTATTTTTGAGAAATATTTTAAACCTAATGGAAATTAAAAAACTATCAATACTCATTCCCGCTTATAATGAAGGGCCAACTATTTATAAAATATTGGATAAAATAAAAGCCGTTTCACTCATCAATAGTATTGAAAAAGAAATTATCATTGTGAATGATTGTAGCACTGACACTACCGCTGAGAGTGTGAAAATATATATTGAAAACAACCCGACATTGCCTATTTTTTTTATAGAACATGAGAAAAACAAAGGAAAAGGCGCAGCACTCCATACCGGAATAAAAGAAGCAACTGGCGATGTGATTATAATTCAAGATGCCGACTTAGAATATGACCCACAAGAATATAATATTTTACTAAAACCAATTATAGATGGCTTTGCTGATGTAGTTTATGGCAGTCGCTTTATGGGTGGAAATCCACATCGAATTCTGTTCTTTTGGCACAGCATCGGGAATAAATTCTTGACCTTTTTGAGTAATATGATGACCAATTTAAACTTGACCGACATGGAAACTTGTTATAAAATGTTTCGTGCCGAGGTTATAAAATCATTGGATTTAAAAGAACAACGATTTGGTTTTGAACCCGAAGTCACTGCTAAAATTTCAAGAGTTCCTAAAATCAGAATTTATGAAGTGGGTATAAGCTATTATGGAAGAACCTTTGAAGAGGGCAAAAAAATCAGCTGGAAAGATGGCTTCAGGGCTATATATTGTATATTAAAATATAAATTTATCAAATAAATGACTTTAAGAAAAAAATTATTCTTCATTTTAAGCTTTTCTTTTGTGTTGATAATTAAGCTTTATTTTTTAATTACTTCTTTTTGTAATGCAGATTTTACGGCATCCCATGTTAATAACAATGGGGATTCTAGTCATTACTTATCTATTGCTAAAAACATTTATAAATTTCATACTTATGCAGACAATGGTTCCTACATAGCCAATGAATATGCTACATGGAGAGCGCCCATTTGGCCATTTGTATTGTCTTTTTTGTTTTATATTTCAAATTCTACTTTTTGGCTTCTCTTATCAAAAATAGTTCTGGAAACGATACTTTTAACAACTTTTTTAAACATTTACAGAAAGCGGCAAAAACTTGACTTTACTTTACTTGTTCCATTTTTAATATTATTTATCGAACCACAATATTTAAAATATTCCTTTAGTTTTATTTCCGAAAGCTTTAACGCTTTACTTATTCTTTTACTTACTGTACTTTTTTTGACACTAAAAACCACATCGAAATTCAATCTTGCAATTCCAATTCTTTCAGCAATTATAATATTATGTCATCCCGTTTCGACATTCTTTATCTTAACTTTTATGGGACTTTATTGTTTACTAAACGTTAAAAAAAATAGTAAAACTATGGTTTTACATGGTTTTATTTTTATTGCATTACTACTGATTTGGCCTATCAGGAATGCGTTAACATTTGACAAAGGTTTATATCTAACAGCATCTCAAGGAGCCACTTTTTCTAAAGGATGGAACGAAGAAGTACTAACCAATTTTACAAATGTTGAAGGAGATCTGGCAAATGAGGGGCTGAATTTGAAATTCATAAAAGATGTTGACAAAAAACTACCCGTAAACTCTGTATTAGACTTGAGTAAGTTATACCAACAAGGAACATGGAATTATATCAATCAATTAAATTTTATAGAAAAAGTTCAAATTGCTTTTAAAAAAATTAAATCAAATTTCAATCCATTCCCCGAAAAACCAAAGCCAGGTTTTTTTGAAGATTTATCTATCGTTTTTAGAATATTGTATTTAGTATTATTTTTGCAACTTATTAAACGGTTATTTCAATTCAAGAAATTTGATTTTGAAAGTCAAAAAGACAGAGTATTCCTGATTGTCTTAGCTGTATTGATTGGGCAAATTATTATGTCTATTTACATTTATACTGGCTATAGATTCAACTCCATTTACTCGCTTTGCCTGTTATTTTGTTTTATTATTGTCAATCAAAATTTAATTCAGAAAACAATCCATAAGCTATTTTAAACAAAGGGTTTTCTGTTGCGTTTCTCTAAATAATGATGCCAAAGCATAAAAGTAGCCATGCTTCTATAAGGTTTCCAATTCTGGGAAAGTATTTCCATTTCTTCTTTGGTTTGACAACCAAATAATTCTTTAATCGTATTGACAACAGCAATATCGCCCAGCGGAATAATATCGGGCGATTAAAGGGCGAACATCAAATACACATCAATAGTCCAATGCCCAATTCCTTTGATTTGTGTGAGTTGGTTTCTGACTTCATCAGCTGTTTTTGCAGACAAACTATCTAAATCCAATTCTTCAGAAATTGTTTTTGAAAGTATCTTAAGGTAACTTGCTTTTTGTCGGCTGACGCCACAACTCTTTAGGTCTTCGTCAGAACAATTACCAATAGTATCGATAGATACCGTTCCTAAAAGTGCTTCTATTTTCAAAAAACATGCTTTCGCGGAATCGATAGAAACTTGTTGCTCTAGAATTAATTTACAGAGCGTCACAAATCCTTGCGGTCGAGATGGGATGAATGGATTTCCATATTTTTGGTGCAGTTGTTTAAAAACAGTGTCTTTTTCAATAAGGAATGAAATTGCTTCTTGCATTTTAAAAGTAAAATCCAAACGAAACATTTAGGATAAAGTTGTTTGTTTGGATTGTTGGATTTTTTATTTGTTCTTTTCTAAATCGGCAATGATTGTTTTGATTTTACCGACGGGTATTTTTTTTGCTTTTATTATTTTGTTTTTATCCAATATATAAATTGTTGGAGTAATATGTACTTCATATTTATCCGTAACATTATTGTAATACACGCCGTCATAAACATTTATCCAATCTAATTTTTTTTCCTCAATATACTTTACATACTTATCTGGTTCATGATAGATATAAACCGAATATACTTTTACATCTTTGTTTTCCTTTTGAAATTCATGATAAATATCTAATAATTTTGGAATTTCAATTTTACAATGACTGCAATCAACATCCCAAAAAGCGACAATTAAGTATTCCGCAGGTATAGAACTCATTTTTAAATACAAATTGTTTATTTCTTTTTCATTGCTAAAAAATAACTTAGTTAGTTCGTCACTATTTTTCACATTTTCAAAACCCATTTTAGCAATCTTATTTCTATCAGAAGCACTTATCATTGATAAGTCGGGAGCTTTTTGTCCAATTTGTAATGGTCTTATCTTGTCTGCACGTCTTATTATTCTATCGATGTCACTTTGATCTTTATAAAAACTTTTTGCTTTTCCAGTTTTAAAATACGTATCAACAATATGAATCAAAACTTTATCGAAGCCCATTGGTGCTTCTTCATATTTAATTACCAAATGATCTAATAAAAGTTTGGTTAGACTAGGACTAGCTTTTGTTTTAGACAGTAATTTATCAATGGCCACCGACACTGAATCAACATCAGGCGTAACAACATTATTTAAAAATCGATCAACCTTCCCCCCAAAAAATTGGTTTCTACAAATTGCTTCATCGTTAAAGTAGACATTATCCCAATAGTGATTTCGATAGTACTTTCTTATCAAAAGACTGTCTGACTTTCCACTTGATGTTTTTGTATCATCATGCAATGTGCGCTCAATTTTGAGGTTAACCACTTCAGCAAGATAAGTACCTTTATTTGCAGTTATGAAGTGATCTTCGTAGTTGTAAATATCTTTTAAAATATCCTTAAACTTTGGACTAACTATAGCGATAGAGTCTTTTTTAGGCAATCCTTTCCCTTTTTCAAGTAGGTCATGTATGTCCGAATTTTGTTTGATTAAGAATTTAACATAAGCAAAAAAATCGTTTTCTAATTTTGAATTAAGAGCTACAACATCTTTCATGAAATTTTCAGTTTCATCACTTTTCAACTCTAATTTTTGAGTAGAACCATCAATGAAAAAATCCAAATGATTTTTTTTGTCTTGACCAGTTAAGGAATAAATCCCGTTGCTTAAGTTTCCTTTACCTTTAAAAACAATTTTACCATTTTTGATTTTATGAGACGTTGCAACGGTTAATTTATTTTCAAACTGATACGTAGTAAGATAAGCCACGGTATCTTTACAGTTTTTAAGATTCAAAGTAATCTCATATCCAAGTTTCGCTTTCACAGACTGTGCGGTTGAGACAAAAGAGAAACAAAATAAGGCAATTAAAAACAATATTTTTTTCATAAAATAGAAGTTAATTAATCTCAAAATTCAAGTGACAAATTTGTTTGTTTTTTTTGAATTAATACAATAAAAATTTGTTAAAAAACTAGTTGATTTTTGTCGTTTGCTTTTTTAGCATTTGCAAAACATGACAAATCCTTGAAGTCGGGAGGGATTATTTGCATTTGCATATTATTGTTGCCGTTTTAAAACGGATTCTTTTGAGCCAGAAATAAAATAGCTTGTAGCATTTTAAAAGTAAAATCCGAACGATCCTTTTATGGTAAAATTATTTGAGCCAGGCAAATCTCTATAGTTTCCACGCCATGCGAAATCTAATCGAAATACTTTGAAAATATTGCCTATTCCAGCCGAATATTCCCAATAAGGTTTTTCGGGTGCAAGACAAGGAACTTCAGAGACGTTAATGGCTTTATTTTCATCCGAAATAGTTCCGTAAACACTCTTAACACATACAATCTCTCTCAAGTTTAGTTTTCTCAAATAGGGGATTCGGGATAATATTTTTCCGTTGAAATTATGCTCCCATTGAAAAGTGGCATACGTATCAGTTACAAATTCATAAAAGTTAAGGTTGCTAAACGTATTGTTAATTATAAAATAGGTTTGATTTCCTGGTACTACACTCAATAATCCTAAAGGAATTTTACCAAACGTTTTTCCTAATTCCATAGTGAAATTGGAGCGACCAATAGCACCAATAATTATGGGTTGTTTATAATATAATTGTAATTTTCGATAACTAAAATCACTATTGATTAGCCCTTTAAACCCTTCACTATAATTGACGAAAAAGCGACTAAATGGAGCTTCAATAATACGTCTTTCTACACCAAAACCTATAGTTTTTCTCTTAGGAGTAAACCCAACTTGAAGATTTAATTCCGATTGTGTAATATTGCTTTTTGTAGTCGTTAAAGCAGTATCCGTGTAATAATCTAACTTAAAAGTATTTGACGCCGATTCTAAAGTTCTATAAGAGAATCCAAGCTGGAATGTTAAGTTTTTGAGTGGTTCAACTTCAATGGTGAAAGTACTTAAATTAATATTGGTAAGTTTCCCGTTTGAACCTGAAGTAAAAAGTGCTGATGATGCAAAACTTCTACCCAAAACATCATTAGTAGTTGTCAAACTAGCACCTATTTGTTCAATATCGCGCCTATTTCCGCCAGAAAGAATAATTCTATTTTTCTTATCAATCATCCATTCACCAGAAACACCATATTTGAACTTATTGTCTTTGAAACCATACGCCGTATAACCTTGTATTCGCCAAAGGTCGTTTGGACCAAAATAAGTTCTACCACCCGTTCTAAGCCGCAATCCTTCCACTACATTGTTTCCAATAGTTGAAAAAATAGGCCCATAATCAAAATGCCCAAATTGATAATAACCACTTCCTAAAACAGAAACTAAACTATATATTTGTTTGAAACGCTTTACAGTTTTGAGCGTATCAATCATTTTGTAGATTTTTTTTTCGTCCTTGTTTAGGTTTTCAAATCGGTTTTGTTCCCAATAATCATCCGATCTATTATACACTGCATTATCTATGTAATTGATTTCGTCTTTATAAAATTTGTCTGGTTTCTTTTCATCAAATTTAAAATTTTTGTAAAGCGTTGTTCTTTTTCCATAAACTCCTTTTGATGCTTCCTTCTTTCTAAGTGCAAAATCAGACATCATATAATCTCGTGTTGGCAAGAAAACAGAATCGTTTAGCACTTCAAATTCTTGTTCTAAATAAATATCTTTTACCCAGTTGATATTGGCACTTTTAGTAATCGCCATATTTATTTTTTTGATAGCAAAAGTGGTGTCATTTACCCAAAAATCCCCTTTGAAAGTCAACTCGTTTTTTCGTCTTGGATAAAACACGATATTGTAACATAATTTATGGTCAATAACTGCTGTATCTGCCAAAACATAGTTGTAAACATCTATTCCGGTTCGAGACAATGGACTAGTAAAACTTTTGTCAAAAAAGTATAAGTAGTTATCGTAAATATCAAAATCGTTATACAAATCTTTCACAAACATGTTCACACCATCACCATTTCCTAATCCGGAATTCTTGTTGGCTTTTAAAATTTCCTTAGTTTTTTTGTTTTGATTATCGCCATAAACATCAGACAACGATTCGTTGATGAAGATTGGTAAATAAGTTTTCCCAGTGACTTTAGAAGTATCAATATTTTTGAAAACAAACTCCATGCCTCTGAAAATCTTACTTTTCATAAAGGCACTGTCGATAGTGTTCATATCAAATTCTACTTTTTCGTATTTTTCAAATTGATATTGCTTGAACATTTTTAGTCCATTCTTTCTTCTTCGTTCCCAAATTTTTCTAAGAATATCTAATGCTGGATTATTCTTTTTGGAGGTTTTACCTGCGTAAATTTTAACTTCTTTTAAACTGTTACTTTCTTTTAAAACGATTTTAAAATCATAGCTTACTTGCTTTGTCAATTTAACTTCCTGAGTTGGGAATCCAACAAAAGAAACCAACAATGAGTTATAATTATCAAGTGATTCTATGTAAAATCTTCCATCTTCGTTAGAAACAACACCAGTACTTGATCCTTTAAAAACGATATTGGCATAGGGAATTGGCAAATTAGAATTGTCAACCACAATTCCACTTACTTTTGTTTGGGCAGTAACGTTATTTGCAAAAGCAAAAGAAATAAGTAGGATAAAAATGTTTTTCATAGTAAAAAAAAACTTCATCAAAATTATCTTGATGAAGCTTCAAATATAAGTAATTTAATATTATTTGTAGGTTACTTTTTTTACCGCTTTAATTACATCTTGTGCGTTTGGTAACCATTCTTTTAAAAGCGTTGGTGAATATGGTGCAGGTGTATCGGCAGTGGTTATTCTTTGAACCGGGGCATCCAAATAATCAAACGCTTTTTCCTGAATCATGTACGTTATTTCAGAAGCCACGCTAGCGAATGGCCATGCTTCTTCAAGAACTACTAATCTATTTGTTTTTTTTACTGAAGTCAAAATCGCTTCATAATCCAGAGGACGAACGGTTCTCAAATCGATAATTTCACACGAAATTCCTTCTTTGGCTAATTCGTCAGCAGCGATGAAAGCTTCCTTGATAATTTTCCCAAAAGAAACAATCGTCACATCTGTTCCTTCTCTTTTTATATCGGCAACGCCAAGCGGAATGGTATAATCACCTTCTGGAACTTCGCCTTTATCACCATACATTTGTTCGCTTTCCATGAAAATAACTGGATCATTATCACGAATAGCAGCTTTTAATAATCCTTTAGCATCATAAACTGTAGATGGCACAACCACTTTTAGTCCTGGAGTATTGGCAAACCAATTCTCAAAAGCTTGTGAATGTGTTGCTCCTAATTGCCCCGCAGATGCTGTTGGCCCACGAAAAACCATTGGCATTGGAAATTGTCCAGCCGACATTTGTCGCATTTTAGCTGCGTTATTTATTATTTGGTC
>JAYVNT010000597.1:0-2580 GCA_043758285.1 Flavobacterium sp. | reverse complement strand
TTAGAAGAGTTTGTTATTTACCATTACGGCTCTTACGAGATACAGGCATTGAAAGCAATTTCAAAAAAATCGCATCCACAGGAATTTTTAAAAAAGATGATTAATAGCTCTTTCAATATTCTGAACATTTTTACACACAATATTTATCCGCCAACTTATTCAAACAGCTTAAAAGACATTGCAAGGTTTTTGAAATTTGACTGGACAGAGAAAGACGCATCGGGGCTGCAAAGCATTGTTTGGAGATATAACTGGGAATTGAGGAAAGCCGATGAACTTAAACATAAGTTGGTTCAATATAATCTGGAAGATTGCAGGGCATTAATGGCTATTAAAAATTGGACGACAGGTATAAATGAAAAAGCACAAGCAGATAAAGATGGCGATTTTAAAATGACGGTAAACGAAAAAAGTTATAGCTACAATAAATGGGGAAACACAAAATTTGAGTTGACCGAATTTGACCAAATTAATAACTTCTCTCATTTTGATTATCAGCAAAAAAAGATTTTTCTAAAATCAAATGAGAACATCAAAAAGGCAGTAAAACGAAAGCAATCATTTTCCTCCAATAAAATTGATAAGGTAGTTAATTTATATCCCGAAAAATGCCCATTCTGTAATCAAGCATCAAATCATTTTGATTTGATACAAAAGGGGAAACAAACCTCTATAGATTTAAAATTCACTAAAAACGGAATAAAGAAGCAGATAATATCTTACCAAGGAGGCGGATATCGTTGTGGTAGTTGCAGAAAAATATTTAGGCCGAAAAATTTAAAAGAGATTCCATACTACGGTAAAAACCTCGTTGCATGGACTATGCATCAATATGTCCAATACAATATTAGCTATAAAAAAATCGCTAATATGGTAATGGATTTTTTCAATATTCATATCCCGCTTACCAAGATGAGCGAATTTAAAATTCAGGTAGCGGAAAAATACAAAAGCACTTATGCCGAGGTTAAATCATCTGTAGTAAAAGGGCATTTATTGCATATTGATGAAACTAAAGCGAGCATTAAAGATGTCCCTTCCGGGTATGTGTGGGTATTTACTACCATGGACTCTGTCTTTTATTTATTCAAGCAGAATAGAGAAGCCGATTTTCTCAAAGATTTATTAAGTAACTTCAAAGGCGTGTTGGTTTCTGATTTTTACGCAGGTTATGACTCCATTCTTTGTCTCCAACAAAAATGCCTAATTCATTTAATAAGGGATTTAAACAATGACTTATTAAGCAACCAACTTAATATCCAATTTAAAAATTTTGTAAATAATTTCGGGGTATTGCTTCGGAAAATTATTGAAACAGTGAACAAATTTGGTTTAAAAAAGAGGAACTTGTATAAACATAACAAAGATGTTAATAGGTTTTATTCAAACTTTGTCAACAAATATTCCGATGATGAACTTTTACTAAGTTATCAAACAAGGTTTCAGAAAAACAAGGATAAGCTATTCACATTCTTGAATTATGACGGTATCCCATGGAATAATAATAACGCTGAACATGCTATTAAGCCCTTTGCATATTACAGAAGGAACAATGAAAAACAAATTACAGAAGCAGGCATCAATGATTATCTGATTTTATTAAGCATACAACAAACTTGCAAATACAGAGGAATTAATTTCTTTGAGTTCCTTAAATCAGGAGAAACAAGCATTGAGAAATTTTCTATAAAACATAAATGAAGGTGGTATAAAAAAACTAAAGCTGGTTTCATCACCAACACAAGTTTGGGAGAGGAGGAACCAGCATCACAGAGCGAATATAGCCTTTAATTCGGTTTAGTGCAAATTTCTTCGCAAATTTGTTACACTTTATGACCGAGCAACAACTAAAATATTATCTATCAAGCCCACGTTTCAACGTATATCTTGCCAAAACAAATAATGACTTTGACAAAGCTTATCGGCTATATAAAGTGAACATTGAGCTTTCGGAAGCATTCTACCCTATTTTATCAGTACTTGAAGTGAGCTTGAGAAATGCTGTGAATGAGACTTTGAGAACTCATTTTAACGACCCGTATTGGTTTAAAAACCACTTGCCGCCTGAATTTTTACCATCAGTTTCTGAAGCAATTCAAAAGGTTTCAACTCAACGGAAAAATATAACACCTGACAGAATAATTGCAGAACTCAACTTTGGTTTTTGGAATAGACTATTTAACCGAAATTATACAGGGCTACTATGGAAAGAGTTAAGGTTAATATTCAGGAACACTCCTAAACACCTTAGACAAAGAGATACAATTGCTGACGCATTATATCGCATCAGGACATTACGAAATAGAATTTATCACTACGAACCAATCTTTAATAACTTACAAGACTTAGAGAAACAGTATAATGAAATGCTCACTTTCCTTGTCTGGTTAGACAAAGATTTGCCAAACCTATTATCGGACATAGACCGTTTTAATGACATTCTGCGAAAAGCAAAATCAATATAGGACGAAGGCCAGCAGGTAGTCGAGTAAGCAAGGGGATTTTCACCCCCTGCTCCTCTCGGGTAGGGTCGAGCAGTGGCGCACCAATCAATTATTGATTATGTTTCCACCACCCGCC
>JAYVNT010000596.1:0-8127 GCA_043758285.1 Flavobacterium sp. | reverse complement strand
TGTAATATTTGCCATCAACGGTTGGATATAAAATAAAATCGGCTGATTTTTCATAGAATTTTGGTTCGGAAAGCATTCCGTATTCTAAAACGATTTTGATGTCGTTCCATTTTTTCTCGAAGTCTTCACGGTTTTCGGTAAACAATGATTTTAGTTTATCAGCTACTTTTCGGGTGATGTAATTCGAGATTTTTTTCACATTGCTATCGGCTTGTAAGCCAGAGCGAGAAACGTTTAGCGGAATATCTGGTGAATCAATTACACCTTTTAACATACCTAAAAATTCTGGAACGATGCCTTCAACGTTATCGGTAACGTAGACTTGGTTTTGATACATTTGGATTTTGTCTTTTTGCAGTTGCAAATCGGCAGACATTTTTGGGAAGTATAAAATTCCGGTCAGGTTGAACGGGTAATCTACATTGAGATGAATGTTGAATAAAGGATCTTCGAATTGCATTGGATACAATTCGCGATAGAAATCTTTATAATCTTCGTCTGATAAATCAACAGGTAGTTTGGTCCAAGCCGGATTTGGGTTGTTGATGATATTATCGACTTCTACTTCTGTAAAAATGTTGTCTTTGTCTTTTTCTTCTACAGATTCGCCTTTTTTCTGTTCGATTTTTTCTGTTCTAGTTCCAAATTTGATTGGAATAGGCATGAACTTGTTGTATTTGGTCAACAATTCACGGATTTTAAATTCTTCAAGAAACTCTAAAGAATCTTCGGCAATATGAAGGATAATTTCTGTTCCTCTTTCGGTTTTGTCAGATGGAACAATTGTAAATTCGGGACTTCCGTCGCAAGTCCAATGTGCTGCTGGTTCGTCTTTGTATGATTTGGTGATGATTTCCACTTTGGAAGCGACCATAAAAGCGGAATAAAAACCAAGACCAAAATGACCGATGATACCTGAATCTTTGGCAGAGTCTTTGTATTTTTCTAGAAATTCTTCTGCACCAGAGAAAGCAATTTGGTTGATGTATTTCTCAACTTCTTCGGCAGTCATTCCTAAACCTTGGTCGATGAGGTGCAATTTTTTGGCTTCTTTGTCGATTTTGACTTCGATAATTGGGTTGCCATATTCTACTTTGGCTTCGCCAATACTAGATAAATGTTTTAGTTTAAGCGTAGCATCCGTGGCATTGGATACTAACTCTCGCAAGAAGATTTCGTGGTCGTTGTATAAAAACTTCTTGATAAGCGGAAAGATATTTTCTACCGAAACATTAATTTTTCCTGTTGTCATAGTTTTAAATTTTAAGATTTTAAATTGTTATTTTGTACCTTTCAAATAGAATACCAAAAGGGTGAGTTGTGACAAATTGGCGTAGTATCAATTCTACAATAAATCTGCGGAATAATGTAAATGTCATTTTAAAAATCGTTGTATATTTGCAATTATTAATTAATCTTATTAAGAATGAAAAAAATTATTTTAATGGGTTTGTTGTCGCTTTTTGTCATTGGTTGCAAATCGAAATCAGCCACTAGTACAAAATTGGATAATAAATCTGAAGTAGCCCTCAAAGGTAATTGGACAATTACTTCGGTAAATTATGTAGGTTCAGATGTTATAAAAGTAACTTCATTTGACCTAGCCGATTCAAAATGTTTTGTTGGAAGCACATGGAAATTTGTCTCTAACAATAACAAAGGGAATTTAAATTTGAACAGTCCAAAATGTACTGCATATAGTACTCCGATTACTTGGTTTATCAATAAAGAAGGGGAATTTGTTATGAAAATCTTGGATGAAGCCAAAGCAAAAAAAGTTAAATCAGGATATGTTTTGCGAGTTGCCAATCAAACAGGAAATTCTTTTCAACTGATTGACAAAATCGATGTGGCCGGAAAAATGACCGATGTAGTGTATCAATTTCAAAGACAATAATTAATAAAAATCAACATGAAAAAAATTAGTATAGTTATAGTAGCAAGTATTTTATTTTTTGGAAATATATTCACAAGTTGTGAAGCAGTAAAAAACACGAATAAAACACAACGTGGTGTTGCAATTGGAGCAGTTGGTGGTGCCGTTTTAGGTGGAATTTTAGGAAATAATATTGGCAAAGGTGGAAACGGTGCACTTGGTGCTGTTCTTGGCGGTGTGATTGGCGGGGTTGCTGGAGGAGTAATTGGAAATAAAATGGATAAACAAGCTAGAGAAATTCAAACTGCAATACCAGGCGCACAAGTAGAACGAGTAGGCGAAGGAATTAAATTAGTTCTTGGTGAAAATTCAGTTCGTTTTAACACTGACAAATCTACATTAACTACCACTGCAAAAGCTAATTTAGACAAATTAATTCCAGTTTTCGGGCAATATCCGGACACTAATATTCAAATTTATGGATACACTGACAGCACGGGAACCGTAGAACACAACTTAAAATTATCCCAAGAAAGAGCTGCTTCTGTGAAAGCTTATTTAACAGGAAAGGGAATTAGTTCATCTCGTTTTACAACTACTGGTTTAGGAATTGCTGATCCAATTGCAACTAATGATACTTCTGAAGGAAGAAGTCAAAACCGTCGTGTAGAATTTGCAATTACTGCCAATGAAAAAATGGTTCAAGATGCTCAAAAAGAGGCAGGAAAATAATTTTTACTGTCAATAAAAATTAAAAGCTGTCTTAAAAAGGCAGCTTTTTTTTGTGCTTAATAAATTTAACAAAACTTTTTGTTTAATTATTCAATCAAATTGTTAAACAAATAGTATCTTTACAATGTAATTAAAATTAGTATCATGGCAACTACAAAACAAACAAAGGCAAAGAAAGATTTGATAGATGACAACAAAATTGTTTCATTATACATGAATGACGTTTTAGATCACAATGAAGAACCTAGTAATGCATACTCGTTCTGCAAGAAACACGGAATTGAGGAAAGTGATTTTTATTCTTTTTTTGGTTCTTTTGACTCGATTAAAAAAGCTATTTGGACAAAGTTTTTTGAAAATGCTGTGGCAACAATTGAAAAAGAACCAAATTTTGAAACCTATACAGATAAAAATAAATTACTTACCTTATACTTTACTTTGTTTGAATTAATGACTTTGAATAGAAGTTATATTTTATTTTCTTTAAAAGAGAACAAAGAAGGAATGAAGAATTTGAAAAATTTCAGAAATCTTTTCAAAGATTTTGTTGTAGAGATAATACAATCGAGTTCTTCGGATAGTAATGATAGGATATCTAGAATAACACAACCCGTTTTTTCTGAAGGTGCGTGGTTGCAGTTTTTATTTTTATTAAAATTTTGGATGGATGATGAGTCCAAAGGTTTTGAAAAAACGGATGTCTTAATCGAGAAATCAGTAAATACGGTAGTCGATTTATTAGATACAAAACCATTAGAAAGTTTGTTTGATTTAGGGAAATTCCTTTGGAAAGAAAAAATGTAACTACTGAAATTAATTCAGCATAAATGAAAACATTAGATAAAATTCCAACAGGAAAAATAGAACGCGCTAGTCAGTTAGTTAGAACCGGAATAAAAGTAGGAGGAAACTATGTTGCCTATTACGGTGAAAAAATGGTTAATCCGTCATTAAACAGAGATAAATTAAACGAAAAAAATGCAGAGGATATTTATGATGGATTAAAAAATTTGAAAGGGAGTGCTTTAAAAGTTGCACAGATGCTCAGCATGGACAAAAGTATTATGCCTCAAGCTTACGTAGATAAGTTTTCGTTATCACAATTTTCAGTTCCGCCATTGTCTGCGCCATTAGTTCGAAAAACGTTTAAAAAATATTTAGGGAAATACCCAGAAGAAATATACGATTCCTTCACTCCAGACGCTATGAATGCTGCGAGTATCGGTCAGGTACACAAAGCAACCAAAGATGGGAAAAAGCTTGCTGTGAAAATCCAATATCCTGGAGTGTCGGATAGTATAAGTTCTGATTTAGCATTAGTAAAACCATTTGCAACGAGAATGTTTAATTTGAAAGGAAAAGATTCAGAAAAATATTTTATTGAAGTGGAGAATAAATTATTAGAAGAAACTGATTATGTTTTGGAATTAAAACAAAGCTTAGAAGTATCAAGTTGGTGCAAATCGATAGCCAATCTGCGTTTTCCAAGGTATTATCCTGAGTTTTCGTCCGAGAAAATTTTAACCATGGAATGGATTGATGGTGAACATCTCTCAGAGTTTGCCTCTCATAATAAGGACAGAACAAAAGGAGACAAAATAGGTCAAGCACTGTGGGATTTTTATATGTTTCAGATGCATAATTTGAAACAAGTGCATGCGGATCCTCATCCTGGAAATTTTTTGATAGATAAAGAAGATAATTTGGTTGCAATCGATTTTGGTTGTATTAAGCATGTTCCAGAAGAATTTTATGTTCCATATTTTGAATTGGCTCGACCAGAAATAATTGGCAATCCAGATTTATTCAATGAGAAATTATATGAACTTGAAATCTTGCGTGCAGACGACTCTAAAAAAGAATTAGAATATTTTACTAAAATATTTTATGATTTGTTGAGTTTGTTCACCAAACCGTTTCATGGTGATTACTTTGACTTTTCTGATGAAGATTTCTTTGGTAAAATTGCGCAACTTGGCGAAGATTTTTCAAAAGACACACAACTTAGAAAAATGAATGGTAATAGAGGTTCTAAACACTTTTTATACATCAACAGAACCTTTTTTGGTTTGTATAATTTGCTACACGATTTGAAAGCCCGAATAGACACAAAGACTTACGAAAAATATATTATTTAGTTTAAAGATTGTTTATTGGTTAGGTTGATAAGAGCGGAACTCCACGTTTGAGTTTCGCTCTTATCTTTTAATAATCTTTGTAAGTTTGCAGTACAAATAAAATAGATGCTCAAAGTTCAAAACATTTCATTTTCATATCAGGAAAAATCAACAATAACAACTATTTCTTTTCAATTAGAAAAAGGAAACAATTTGGCTGTTATTGGCGAAAGTGGTTGCGGAAAAAGCACATTGCTTAAACTTATTTATGGATTGTATGATTTGGATGAAGGTCAGATTTTCTGGAATAACACTGAAGTTTTAGGTCCAAAATATAACTTAATTCCAGGAATGGATTTCATGAAATATCTAGCACAAGACTTTGATTTGATGCCTTTTATTACTGTAGCTGAAAATGTGGGCAAATACCTTTCTAATATTTATCCAGAACAAAAAAATGAACGTATTGCAGAACTTTTAGAAATCGTTGAAATGACAGATTATGCCAATATAAAAGCAAAAAACTTAAGTGGCGGACAAATGCAACGTATAGCTTTAGCGAGGGTTTTGGCATTGGAACCCGAAGTTTTATTATTGGACGAACCCTTTAGTCACATCGATAATTTTAGAAAAAACAGTTTGCGGAGAAAGCTCTTTGGTTATCTAAAGGAAAAACAAATTACTACCATTTTTGCAACCCATGACAGTTCAGATGTGCTTTCTTTTGCAGATGCTGTTTTGGTTTTAAAAGAGGGAAACAAAATAGCTCAAGGAAATCCAAAAACAATATATCATAATCCAAAAGAAAAATACATTGCATCTCTTTTTGGAGATGTAAACGAAATTGAAATTGAAGGGAAAACAGAATTTATCTATCCGCATCAAGTGATGATTGTTTACAAGTCAGACATAAAAGTTGCCGTGATTTCTTCTTATTTTCAAGGAAGTTACTATCTGATTGAAGCAAAATATAAAAATGAAATTTTGTTTTTTGAAAACTCGGATTACCTTTCGGAAGGGGAAACAGTTTATTTGGGATTTAAATAGACATCATTAAAGATTATTTAATAATAATCAAAAAAGCGCAACCTTATATTGTTCGTTTTTAAAAGATGTCTAATTTTAGCATTCAGTTTATACTAAACTAATAAAAAAACAAAATATGTATCAATCCAAAATATCAGGTTTAGGATTTTATGTTCCCGATAATGTAGTAACCAATGATGATTTGTCCAAAATAATGGATACCAATGACGAATGGATACAGGAACGAACAGGAATTCAAGAGAGAAGACACATAGTTCGAGGTCAAGACACCACAACTTCGATGGGTGTTAAAGCGGCCAAAATCGCAATTGAACGTTCAGGAATTGCTCATGATGCTATTGATTTTATAGTTTTTGCGACCATCTCTCCTGATTATTATTTTCCTGGACCAGGTGTTGCTTTGCAAAAAGAATTAGGATTGAAAACCATTGGTGCTTTGGACATCAGAAATCAATGTTCGGGTTTTGTTTATGCACTTTCCGTTGCTGATCAATTTATCAAGACCGGAATGTATCGAAACATTTTAGTGGTAGCTTCTGAAGTGCAGTCGTTAGGATTAGACATGACTGATCGTGGTCGAAGCGTTTCAGTGATTTTTGGTGATGGTGCTGGCGCAATAGTTTTAACCAGAAGCGATGACGATAGCGGTATTCTTTCTACTCATTTGCATTCGGAAGGCGAACATGCTAAAGAATTAGCTGTTTTAGCACCGGGAATGGGAGGAAGATGGATTACTGATATTTTGGCAGAAAATAGTCCAGAAGACGAAAGTTATTTTCCATATATGAACGGTCAATTTGTTTTTAAACATGCAGTAGTTCGTTTTAGCGAAGTTATAAATGAAGGATTGCAAGCCAATAATCTTCAAGTTTCGGATATTGATTTGCTTATTCCACATCAAGCTAATTTGAGAATTTCGCAGTTTATCCAAAAGAAATTTGGTTTGCGTGATGACCAAGTTTTTAATAATATTCAAAAATATGGAAACACCACAGCCGCTTCTATACCTATCGCATTGACGGAAGCTTGGGAACAAGGAAAAATAAAGAAGGGCGATACAATAGTTTTAGCCGCTTTTGGTAGCGGTTTCACCTGGGCAAGTGCTATTATTAAATGGTAATAACACGACGGATGTAGGTGTTCAAAACTAACATACGAAATAGTGTGAACGTAAAAAAGTATTTTTTTTCTTTCGGATACTCAGTATCCAGCTCCAAATGGAGTCATTTTATCTCAGATACTCAGTATCCAGCTTTTAAAAGTGGATTTTAATTAAAATAATAAATGCCACCTTATATAGTAAGATGGCATTTAAAAACTAACTAAAACAAACATGAATTTTTTATTAACGTTTCATAGCAAAATGTGCTTTGAATTCTTGAGCAACCTGTTTTTCATCGGTATAAGAAACACTGAACCAATAATCGTCTGAAGGCATAAGGTACCCGTTATAAGTTCCGTCCCAACCAGAATTACTTGGTTTTATTCGTGTGAGCATCTTACCAAAACGATCATAGATTACTATAAAAGCATTTGGTTCATTTGATAAATCAACTATATTCCAAGTATCATTATAACTATCTCCATTTGGGGTAAAGAATTTAGGATAGTTTACAACCAACGATTGAATAGTAGTGCTTCCGCAACCATTTTTATCTCTAACGGTTATCGAGTGAATTCCTGACATAACATGTTCAAAAATAGTACTGTCTTGGAATTGTCCATTGTCTAATTGATATTCAAAATTATTTCCTTGCCCAGTTGCAGTCACCGTAATAGATTGGCTATCTGCAAAATCTTGACTCACTTCATAAGCTACAATAGCTGGTTCGGATGGTGTAACGGTAACATTTACGGGTTCTGAAGCACAACCTGAAGCAATATTAGTTGCGACTAAAGTATATACACCAGGTAAAATTGCCTGATAAGTATTTGAAGTGCTAACTGTTGTCCCAGCTTGATTTGTCCAAACAAAATGATGCGTTGTCGGTGTCAAACCACTATATATTGTATAGGCATTTAAAAGTGTTCCAGTTTCACTATCTATACAAATTATTCCATCAACAGGTGTCGGTTCGGGTAATTTGTTAACAATAATAGTTATTGGTTTTACATCATAACAATTTGGAGCCAAGGAGTTACTGACTCTGGCATAAACAACAGTTTGAGTTGAAGATGTTACTGGATTAAATGCAGTAGTTGCGTTTGCCAGACTTTCATAATAAGTGACATTAAATTCAATACCTGTTTGAGTTCCGAGAATTGTGGCTGACAACGTTGGCAAATTAAAATTAACAATTCCGTTATTAGTGCCATCTTCATCACAGGTGGTTCTCATAGTTGCTGGAACTTGAT
>JAYVNT010000595.1:0-2585 GCA_043758285.1 Flavobacterium sp. | reverse complement strand
GTTAATCGAATATTATCAGGATCATTCTCAAAATCATCTTTCGTTTTATCTAAAATAATTGAGGGTAGTGTTTCTGTAAAAAAAGCCTTAGATTCTGCCTCTCTATTGACACTACTATCGGTCAAAATATCTTTAAAATCGTGTAGCGATTTATAAAAAGCAATAATTTCTGAATTACTCTCATCTCTAATTAGAGCATGGTGCAATGGCATGAAAAATTGTATTAATCCTTCAAATTTCTTTGCTACTTCACCAAACATACTTACAGGGTTTTCTTTATTAAAAAGTCCATTAAGTTGTCCCAAATATCTTATTTCTGGGCCAGACATTTCGATTTTTCTGATACGAAAATTCTGTGGCTTCTTAAAAATATCCTCTATGAGTGTAGGAGTTTTTTCATAGGTTTGTGTTGTTCTCTTAGCATCTGAAATAATTAGTATTTCTTTGTTTACCCGAATAAAACAGGTTAAAATAAACTTGGCAATATTTTCAGATAGACCAAATGGAGCATTCAAAAGTGGTCTGATAACGCTGTTAGGGTCTTTGTGTTCACCTAATTTTAGATTCTTATCTATTAGATTCCATATCGCATGAATTGGAGTATTAGGAGTAGTTTGTTTAATTTCTCCGTATTGAACATTATTACTATTTTTTCTATCTTGGGTAAGTTGGAGGTTTTTGAAAAAATTCTCAACAATTCTATCGGAAGCCGCTTTATTATTACTATCGACTAAGGGTATTCTATCTTTCTCTGCCATCAGAATATCTGATAGTGCTTTTTCTCGAAATTGTCTCCCTGTACCTGTAGTACCTTTGGGAAACCATAGAGCATCATCTTTGATTTTAGGAACAACACTAAATACTTCTGAAATGTACTCATTCATAGCCTCATTTAAACTTGTAATTTTTTTAAACTCCTTTGAGCCAGTGTTTCCATAAAAACTCCAAAGCCAATTTTTGGGTTCATATAATTCTTTAATCAGGTTTGATAGTTTAGAACGTGTCTCATTTATCAGTGATTTCAGCCGTTCGGTATGATTTGTATTCCCTATCACTTCTGGTCTCTCAGATGAATTTTTGAGACCTTGATACTCCAATGTTTTACTTTGCAGGGTCTCAAAAATGTTAAAATCTTTGGGGCTCGCCAAGACAAAATACTTTGATATTTCATCATACTTACGTGTGGTTTCTTTCAGAATCTCAATTTCCGTTTCGCTTTTCCCCAAAAGAAAAATATTATATCCATTTGCATTGTAATCTCCCTCCCATTGATAGAATTTTTTAAGGTCACTCATTGAAGTGTCCAGCACGTATTCATTGGTGATAGAAAGATTTTGATATTTTCGATTAGCCCCACAAGACTCATTGTGTTCATCAAAATAAAAGTTTTCTCGGGGTTCTATTTCTTTCCAAATATCATTACAATTGCTTATGGTTAATTCTCCTAATTTATTAATTTCTTCTTGAATAATTTTAGTTAAACTTTTTGAACCAAACTCTAAAAATTTATAGGTTTGATCATTGAGATTAAACTCCAATTTTTCGTTTTGAACCAAATCATCCAAGAGAAATTTCAAATCTTGTTTATTTTTATTAGGCATTGCCCAATGCAGCATTTCAAAAGTAGGTTTTACTTCTCCACTCCGTGTAGATGTTAGCAATAATATATTGTCGAGTAACTTAATAACTTCCAAATCTATCTCTCTCCCGATGGCGGTTTCATAAGCATCTACCAAATTAGTGATAGATTCAGACTTGGCTTCTTTAAGATTTTTTTTGAAATAATCTAACAATAAGTTAGGAGTAAATAGATTAATTTTACCGTTCGATTCCTTTACTTCGGTTTCTGACAAGAAGTTAAAAAAGCTGCCTTTATCTGTCCCTTTAGGGCTAAGAAAATTGAACATAGAGCGATTATTTTGAGCATATTCTCTTGATAATCGTGGTAAAATAAAAGCGGTTAAAGGGTGTAAAGGATAGAGGTTACTTACTAATTTCTGTTCTATCCAATTTGCATCTTTATCAGGATATAAACGAAATTTTTGGGTTTCTCCAACCAGTTGTTTTATTAACTCAACCTGAAGATTCACTTTTTTCTGTACTGAATCTTTAGTAATAAAAATCATTCCGAGCAACTCTTCACTTTCTGAGGCTTCAACAGTCAGAAGGTGTTTTTCAAAACGCCCAATTACCTTATTTATGCTTTCTTTTTTATTCTCTTGAATTATTGAAGGGTCTTGATGGCTGGCGGCTACCAGAATAATATTGGCATTGTTTTCTTTATTTTTTACTTTTTCTATGAACTCTTGAATTTTTAGCGTTGAAGATACAGACGATCTATTAATCAGTTTGCCCAATACAGCCCCAAATTCATCATAAAATATTACAATACCCTTATACCTTGATTTTGTTATTTCTCTGGCAGTTTCAGCGAAAGCCTGATACGCATTTCCATGATTTTCTGAAAAATCGGACGATATAATTTCTTTAATACTACTACACCATTTTGAAATAAGAAGTTGAAAAGAGAGCCAATTGAGCGAATTTTGTAGCGACAAAACAAACAAAATACTCAAAATGACTCT
>JAYVNT010000594.1:0-2599 GCA_043758285.1 Flavobacterium sp. | reverse complement strand
GGCGGTAGCCAATACCTTGCGTTAAATACTCGGTGATCGCTTGTTGTCTTATGTCCATTTTAGTTGTTTTTTAGACAACCTATATCAGGACAAGTCACACTGCTGCTGATTGTTCTTCCGTCAGCCCCAATTGTAGCAATACTTTTGTTGGCAGCATGTGCTTCCTTCTTCGTTATTGTCACATTATAAGTTCGTCAAGTTTCTTAGTTAGAAAATTGTCAATTGCTGTTTCGTCTTGTAGGTCTTTCAGTTTTAAAAGTGTTATAATGTCTGCATCTTCAAGTACAATAATAAAGCCTTTTCTGTCATTCATAACGTCCTTACATCTTTCAATCATTTTAGGTTTGTTTTCAATGGAACGGCACAAAAGAATTCCAAAAAGTCCTCTTTTGTCGCTGAACCTGCCTTGAAGTTGGTCAATTTCAGGATTGCCAATTTCCTTTCCATAGTTTTTACATTCTATAAAAATCTTAGGACACTTAATTTGATGAAGTTGATTTAAGTCTTTGAAAAATCCATTATTGTCAGAGTTATTAAAAACTATATCAATTCTCTTTCTTCCGTTATTAATCTTTACTTCACTATCAGGGTTTGAAATTCTAAAATCAAAAATGTGAATTAAATTATCAAATGAAAGTTTATGAAAATTACTTGCATCGTCATACCCTGTTTTAATGTCAGACAGAATACTTTCCCTATCAATTGCCGTTAATACTTTTTTATTAGGTTGTAGTGTTGGTGTTTCTTTTTTCTTTGCTGTTCTCCTAAGTTCATCTTTGTACTTGTCCAAAACTTTTGGATGGTCTTTTGAAAACTTATAAAGAAAGTCAGTTGACATCGGAAACCTTTTCTTTAAGTCGCCAATCCTAACTACTATTTTTCCATTCTTTAAAATTGAAGCAAGAGCATCACCAGCATGTTCGTGTTCTGCACGTAAGAACTCTAAAACGAAATATCGATAATATTTATCTTTACTTAATTGAGGGTCTCGTCTTACGCTGCTAATTGGCAACAAAATTTTTGGTAAGCCATTAATTACAGGTAGTTCCGCAAAATAACTTGTGAAGGATAGTGTGTCGTAATCAAAAGTATTATTGACAGGAACTCTTTTTGTTGGAATGTTATGTTTTTTGCATTGCAGTTGAGTAAATTCAATTAGAGGCTTTTTTAGAATATTGGAAGTTATATCTGAAATCTTATCCCTATTTATTCCGGGTATCATCAATGCACAGTCGGCAATATCTTTTATGTCACCTGACTTAGCAGCCTGACTACTTTCAAAAGCTGCTTGGATTTCTATTGCTTGTACATTTCCTATTCCTCTACCGCTTGGTTTGCCTGTAGAATATCCTAACGCAACTTCATCAACTTCATGCAGAGCGTTTAAAAGTTTTTTAATCACTTTTTTGTCACCGACTTTAATACTGTCAACTAAATATTGAAAGAAGCCCGTTATATGAAGTTCACATTTTCGAGACCAACTTGTTCCCATTGCGGATATACCATAAGGGTCGAGAAATAATTGTATGTCTTGGTTTGCGTAGATGTCTAAAAAATCTAAATCTTCTGATTTGGTAGATAATCTGAAGTGTTCACTAAATCTTGGTGGTTCAACTAAAATTTTCTTCATTTTATATGAGAGTTGTAAGTAGTAAAGTCTGTCATGTCGCATTGCTGCCAACGTTTAAGGCTTTGTGCATTTGTGGAATTAGAATTCCTTCCGACCGGAACTTATGCTTGGCTTTTGATGAAGTTAAATAATAATAACTAATGTTTCAGCGATGCTTTTCAAGCCCGAACTAATGCTGCCATATTGCTGATGATGATTGCTACAACGTCAAGCCGCAATTGCACAAAACCTATTGTTGCCTGCAGGTTTATTTTATTGCGTTCATAGATGCTATAAATTCTGTTTCTTCCATTTTTTCTGATGTCGCTTTTAATTTCCTATCGTAAATTGGAATCATTCCATTCTGAATATCTGTAATAATTCCTTGTCTGTTTACAAAAATTGTCTGTGGAAAATTAGAGGCTAAAGTATCAGCATACTTTCCAATATCAGGTATTATTCTAAAATCAATGCGTCTTTGTGTAAGAAATTTTTGGACTTTAATTTTAGTTTCAAATGTCATGGATAAAAATTGAATGTCTGTATTTGAGTAACGCTTTTTAATTGAATTTAGAGTTGGCATTTCAGCAATGCAGGGAGGACATTCAACGAACCATAAGTTTATAATAATCGGTTTCCCTTTTAATTCTGATACTTTCACAATTCTGCCTTCTAAATCTTTGAAGTTAAAATCCGGCAAAGCTTTCCCAATAAGTTTGTTGTCTGTAGTTCTTATATGAAACTCGACATCATAAATTGTTGAGTCATTACTTTGAATTTCGGATTTTATTTCCGGCATCACTGTAAATCCTTTTCCATTGCTTCGTCTGTGAGACCTTTCTATGAAAGTATCATATTCAACTTTAGTCATTATTTTGGCCGTTCCATTTTTATAATATTCTCCACTCTTGGATGATTCATTCTTAGAGATAACACTTTTATTACTTTGTCCATTTGTACAGGATAGTAACAAAACGATAAGAAAAGACA
>JAYVNT010000593.1:0-23368 GCA_043758285.1 Flavobacterium sp. | reverse complement strand
AATACATATTATTAAATAAACCAAAGAACTTTACAACGGCACTTGATGAAGGTCAAGAATTTCGTAATGTTTTAGAACTGGTTAAAGGTTCTACAACCGCAAAAATTGGTGCTGTTGGCAGAATGGATAAAAACACAACTGGTCTTTTGCTATTCACAAACGACACGGATATGATTAGAAAATTTACATTGCCTAATCAAAAATCATCGAAAATTTATCAAGTTTCATTAGACAAAAACTTGAAATTTGAAGATATGGAAAAAATCAATAAAGGGTTAACGCTCGACGGACACAAAGTGTTTGTAGAAGAGGTAAGCTATATAGAAAATGAGCCAAAAAGTGAGATTGGCATAAAACTAAAATCCCCGAATGTGAAGGTTGTTCGAAATATTTTTGAACATTTCAGTTATGATGTTTTGCGAATTGACAGAGTTGCGTTTGCCGGTTTGACCAAAAAGAATTTGCCTCGCGGTAATTGGCGTTTATTAACCGAACAGGAAATTATCAATTTGAAAAACGCATAAAATAAATATATTTATAATCACAGAAAATCCCAATAACTTGGGATTTTTCATTTAACAAAACTATGTCAGCAGAAAAAAATTTATCGATCGCAATGCTTTGGTTTGAAGCGTTTAATGCTCATAACCTAGAAAAACTATTGTCATTATATGATGACGGAGCAGAACATTTAAGTCCAAAATTAAAAAGCCGCCTTCCTGAAACCGACGGATTAATCACTGGTAAAGACGCTTTACGAACTTGGTGGAAAGATTCATTTGAAAGAGTGCCAAGTTTGCATTATAAAGTAACTTCGTTAACATCTAGTGCTGATAGAATTTTTATGGAATACACGCGAAGTGCTGAAAACGAAAACAATATGCTCGTTGCCGAAGTATTGGACATCAATGAAGGAAAAATCATTTCCTCTAGGGTTTATCATGGCTAATTTTATCATTTTATTAACAAATCAATCCACTAGAAACCAATAGTTTTACCTAACTTATTACTTAAACATGAAAAAAATAAACACAATATCAACAATGATTTTCCTGTCATTACTAATTGTAAACTGCAAATCTGAAAAGAAAATACAAGATTTCAAAGTTATTACCGATGCTTATTTTGACGGTAAAAACGAATTAGATCCGCTAAGCGCAACCCAAAATGGTCAAATACAATACAACGACAAATTTGTATTTGAAATGACTGAGTCGTATCGAAAAAATCAAGCTGCTTTTTATAACAAATATGAGAATGAATTATCAACTATTGACACAACATCTTTATCATCCGAAGAGAAAAATAGTTATGACATTATCAAATGGGAGGTTTCTCGCGGTAAAGATTTATTGAAATTTGAAACAAATTTGATGCCTATACATCAGTTTTGGGGGACTCACATAACGATGGGTCAATTTGCTGGCGGTACAAGTGCACAACCTTTTAAAACCGAGAAAGATTATAAAAATTTCTTGAAAAGAATGGGTTCCTATTCAATTTGGATTGACTCTGCAATGGTTTATATGAAAAAAGGAATCGATAAAGGAATGGTTTTGCCAAAATCATTGACTGTAAAAATGATTCCACAGTTTGAAAGTATGGTTACTCCAAAAGTAGAGGATAATCTATTTTATACCACTATAAAATCATTCCCAAAAGATTTTACTGAAGTGCAAAAAAATACTTTAAAAAAAGAATATACAGCAGTTATTACCGAAAAACTAGAACCTCAGTTTAAAAAAATGATCGAGTTTTTAAAATCACAATACCTTCCCGCTTCAAGAGTTTCAAGCGGAATTGGTAGTTTGCCAAACGGCACAGCGTTATATAGAGCTTATGTAAAACAGTGGACAACAACAGACAGAACTCCAGAAGAAATTCACGCTCTTGGGTTGAAAGAAGTCATAAGGATTAAAACCGAAATGGAAAAAGTAAAAGAGCAATTAGGTTTCAAAGGAACTCTCAAAGAATTCTTTCAACATGTTAAAACAAAACCAGAATTGATGGCATTTAAAAAACCAGAAGATGTCATTGCCAACTTTGAAAAAATATATCAAACTATTAAACCTAATGTTGATAAACTATTTTCATTGCAACCAAAATCACCTTTCCAAATAAAAAGAACAGAAGCATTTAGAGAAAAAACTTCTAGTGCAGAATACAATCCAGGTTTAGCAGATGGTTCAAGACCAGGAATTTTTTATGTGCCAATTCCAGATGTAAAAGCATATAATTGTTATGGCGATGAAGATTTGTTCTTGCATGAAGCAATTCCTGGACATCACTTCCAAATTTCACTACAACAAGAAAATCAACAATTACCAGATTTTAGAAAATTTGCTTGGTTTGGTGCTTATGGAGAAGGTTGGGCATTGTACACCGAAAGTCTAGGAAAGGAATTGGGTTTATATACTGATCCATATCAATATTTCGGAATGTTAGGCAACGAAATGCACAGAGCGGTTAGACTAGTAGTTGATACCGGAATCCACAATCAAGGATGGACTCGTGAACAAGCTATCAACTATTCGTTAGAAAATGAAGCTAAAAGTGAAGAAGGCATCACAGCTGAAATTGAACGCTATATGGCAATACCTGGACAAGCATTGTCTTATAAAATAGGACAAATGAAAATTTTAGAACTGCGTAAAAAAGCGCAAGACAAGATGAAAGACAAATTTGACATTAAAGTTTTCCATCAAAAAGTATTAGAATCTGGAGTTTTGCCTTTAGCACTTCTAGAAAAGAAAATCAATAACTGGATTGAAACGGGCAAATAAATTAAGTAAAACGTCCCAATAAATCGGGACGTTTTTTTTAGTTATTAACATTCATTTCAAGACTTTTATAATCTATCGGATTTCCAGTGACGTCATAAAAATCATACTTATATTTCAATATACCATCAATTTCCTCAATGCTAATTTTCATTTGATAAAATCCTTGGTTCCATTCGACAACAACATTATAAGTATAGTCACCAACACCAAAACTTCCTGGCAAATTACTGGTATAGATTAACTTTTTCGATTTAAGATTCAAGGTTTGTAACTCTATATTTTCATACGTTCCAATCTCGTCACCATCGACTGATTGTCCCATATAATCATATTTCCCGTTAGATTTGCTTTTCTTACTTCTCTCTTTTGGATCGTTATAAATATCTTTTATAGAAAAGATTACATCTTTCAATGAGTTTTTCCCAACGTTCAACATATAAAATCGCAATTGATGATGATACATCAATTTATGAACTTTCTTTCCGTTTCCACCAGTAGTATTTCCATCACTCAAATCATTATCAACAATTTCAATAATTGGCAAATTTTGCCCAAAGTTTTGACTAAAGGAACTTGATTCCATCCTTTTAGTTTTCTCTTCTGCTTCCTCAACAATTTTGTCCTTCTCAACAATTTCAGCATGCAACACTTCAATTTGTTTAATAGCTTCGTCTAATTCTTTCTGCTTTTGAGCAGAAATAGAATTACTTGTGTTCTTATAAAGTAAGTATACAGAAAACGATAATAAAACAAAACCTAAAAATGCCAAAACTGCGGTTATCATAAGCTTTCTACCTTTCATTAGAATTGTAAATTTAAATCAAAAGATTTTTTATGTTGTAAAAATAAATCAATTTACAAAAATTAAAACACTCCAAAACAATAAAGTGTAAACATATTATTAACTAATTTACAAAAAAAGCCCTAACAAAAGTTAGAGCTTTTCAGTGCGGATAATAGTTTTGAAACTTTCTTAATCTGTAAGAAATGGTAAAACCACTAAAACAACCCATAACTCTTTAATACTAATGATTTAAAAAAATATTACTTACAAAAAAAGTTAAGTGAAATTAAGCTAGTATAAAATTAATTAACTAATTTTCGGCAATATTTCGGCAAAAAAAATATTTTTATATGAAAGTTAGGTACTTTATTATCAAAGGGAAATCAGAAATGTGTAGCATCTATTTGAGGTTCTGGGATAGTAATCGTATTGACCAAAAAATCAAAACAGGACTTTCCATAAACTTTAAAGATTGGAGCAATACAAAAGAGCAGGTAAAAAATATTGCAACAGCTGAAAGTAAAGATTTTATAAATTCAAAGTTGCGAAATTTAAAGAACTTCCTTTTTGACGAATACAATTTTGATTATAATTCCGAAGTATACATTAACAATGACTGGCTGAAAGAAAAAGTTAAAAAGTTTTCTGGGCGAGCAAATTCAAATGAATTTTACAAAGTATACTTTGTTGACTGGATTAAAAAATTTATTGATGAATGTCCGACTAGATTATATCAAGGAGAACCAATTAAAAAAAGAACAATACAACATTACACTACTACAAAATACAAACTAGAGAATTACGAAAGTCATTTTAAAACTAAACTTCGCTTTCAGGATATTGGATTAGATTTTTATGGAAATTTTTTATTTTACTGCCAAAACATTGAAAAAATAAATAACAATACCATTGGCGGTTATATTGCAAACTTAAAAAAATGGTGCAAAATGATAGAAATTGAAGGATATGCTATTAACCCTCAATACAAATCATCTGAATTTTCTACAATATCCAACAAAACCAAAGATGTTTATCTTACAGAAGATGAAATAAACGCAGTATTCAATCATGATTTTAGTCATTCTGAAAGACTAGAAAACACCAGGGACAACTTTATTTTTGGTCTCTGGACAGGATTACGGATTTCAGATTTTTTGAGTTTACAACAATTCCATTTTACTGATGAAATGATAGAAATAGAAACTCAAAAAACTAAACATAAAGTTTTAATACCAATTCATTGGCAAATTAAAGCGATTTTAAGTAAAAATAACGGCGAACTTCCCCGACCAATTTCAGATCAAAAATTCAATGAATATGTAAAAGAAGTTTGCCAAGAAGTGGGCTTTACTGAAAAAGTTGAGGGAGCAAAAATGATTAATAAAAAAGATGAAAAAGATTTCTTTCCTAACATTGAATTAATATCAAAAAATAAGTGCCGTAAAGAATTTGGAATTTATCCAAAGCACGAACTTATCTCATCTCATACCTGCAGACGTTCATTTGCATCAAATCTTTATGGAAAACTACCCAACATGACAATCATGGCGATAATAGGACATAGTACAGAAGCCCAATTTTTGAAATACATTAAAATCACTCCTAAAGAAAACGCAGAGAAGTTAAGAGTACTATGGGAAAACGAAAAAACAAAATAATGGAAAAAGTTTTGCCTGATAAATTAACAAAAAAAATGCTTTTTGAAATATATAGACCACTTCCAAAAAAAACTATCCGATTACACATTAATTATTTTATAAAAGAAATTGGAGGTAATGAAAGAACTCGGATAATATCTGACTGGGCAAAATTAAATTTTTTTTTACAACATGGAATTCCAACAGGTTACAAATTATCTGATAATCTTCAAAAAAAAATGAATAGGCTTAATGATATTCGTTCAGATAAATGTTAAAGTTTAATGCTAAACTTCCCTAATAAAGTTTTTTAAAGCAATAAACCGCAATAAACCGCAAAGTAACGCAAAGTAACGCACCCTTAATTAATCGATTTTAATCTTTGCTTGAAATAGTAATAATTAAAAAATCGATGAAATGGTAAAGCAAATTCTTCAAATTGAAAACACTACTGAAGCTGACTTCTTTTTTAAACTGAATGCCATATTAAATAAAAGTTTAGAAAACCCCAAAAAAAATGCTCAATCCAATGACGATGAAAAATTTATTTCTCGCCAAGAAACTGCTACCCTATTTGGTGTTAGCCTAGTCACTATTTGGCAATGGGAACGAAAGGGAATAATTTCAGGATTTCGTATTGGAAATAAGGTCTTATATCGAAAATCCCAATTACTTGAAGCGCTAAGAAAAATCAATCAATAATTTAAATCAAAAAAAGAAAAAAGAAATTATTTGATAGGCACAATAATTGATATATTTGTCATGCGAAACATTTTTAATATTACAATATTCACAATGAGAAAAGTCTTTAAGATAATTTTCCTTATACCTTCTCGGGATAACATAACGGTGCAAGTCCGTAAATATTGTGAATTTACATTCAAAGTGTTTCGCAGTGATTATCCCTTTTTTAAATCTTTAATTTATAAAAATTATGCGAAACACGAAAAACGGCACCAAAACGCAATGCGTTGAAACTGCACAAAAACTTCTTTTAGAAAAAATTACAAAAGCTAATTCTGATTTTACAACTGCATTTGATTATCCACACGTTGAAAAACAAATCAATGAATTAATCTATGCATGGGTTGGTTCTGACCTTATCGAAATTATGTCGAAATTGGACAGGGAAAATACTATCTATTTTATCGGTGAGTTTACAAGTTTCTTAAAGTCTATTTTTAATAAAAAAGAAGAACAAAATATAGACTATCTCCAACTAGTTGAAAGTTTTTTTGATAGATGGAGTTTTAAGAGATGCAAAACAGTTCTCGGGGATTTGCAAAACGCATTTATAAATTCAGAGATAGCTGACAATTTAGAAACACGCTCAAACGTAAATATGTTTTTAGTTGAAGCCGAAAATTATTTACGTTCAATCAAAATGTAAAAAACAAAGCCATTACAATTACCTTTTGCAATGGCTTTTTAAAAATTATGTAGTTATGATACACAATAAGATAAGCAAAGATATAATAATAAATCAATGTGCCCAAGAGGACATTTATTTGAAGTTTTTAGGGCTTACAGATTTTCCAAAAGACATGAAAGTATCAAATCCTTTTAGCACAAAGGATAAGAACCCATCAATGCACTTATATTATGATAAATCAATTCTAAAATATAAAGGGCATAACGAAAGCAACCGTGCTGGGGATGTTTGGCAATTTGTCGCTGACTTAAATAATCTTGATTGTCAAAAAGAGTTTCCAAAGGTGCTCGAGACTATTGCAATCAAAATGAATATTGATTTACAAAACGGTAACATTAACGGTAATATTAACGTAAACCGTGAAAGTAATAAACTAACCGTTAAAGAAAACAACCTTGTCGTTAAAGACAATATTAGCGCAAATAGCAGCATAACTCACGGCAATAACGGTAATATTAACGGCGAAATTAAAGTAAGCCATGAAAGTAATGGCATTGCCGTTAAAGAAAAAAACATTAATATTAACGGCAATACTAATGAAAACAACATCGTAATTCACGATAATAACGGCGTTGGTAACGACAATTATAATAGTGCCGTTAACAATGCCGTTAAAGAAAAAGAAACGAAAACACTATCGATAGAAACACGCGATTTTACAGAAGATGACTTAAAATATTGGAGTAAATTAGGCGTTACAAAAGAAATTTTAGAACTACATAAAGTTGTTTCAATTTCAAGTTATACGTGGTTGGGTAAAAAGCCAATATACACGAAAAAAGGAGCCGTTGCTTTTGCGTTTGAGTTAGACGGTAATTATAAACTTTATATACCTGAACAAAGTAATCTAGAAATTAAAAAAAATGTACTCCCACCGTTTCCATCGGGGATATTCGGTTTTGAACAATTAGGAATAGAAAAAAAAGAAACCATTCTTTTGTGTGAGGGAGAAAAGGACGTTATTGTTGCAAATTCAAGGGGATTTAACGCAGTTACTTTCGGAAGTGGTTCAATACATCCAAAGAAAGAACATATCGAAGCTTTACAGGCAAAATGCAAAAAGCTATTAGTTTGCTATGACGCTGATGAAACTGGCATTAATGGCATGAATAACTTAATAAAAAACTTCCCCGAAATTATTCCTATTTACTTGCCTAAAAACGAAAAAATCAAAGGTTATGACATAACTGATTATTTTCAAGAACACACGGCACATGATCTTCAAAAAATTATTGATTTGGCAGTAAAAAATAAAAATGTTGGTCAAGAGGTTACGGAAAATACAGATTTAACCATATTTCATAAAGCAGAAAATTATATTTCTAAAAACTACGATTTAAGATTAGATGTTATTGCCAACGAGATTGAAATAAGCCCAAAAGACGAAAACAACTGGCAAGAATTAAACGAAGACCATCTTTACGTAGAAATGCAAAAAAAGCATTTAAAAATTTCAATCGGAAATTTAAGAGCAATCCTTTTAAGTGAATTTGTACCAAAATTCAATCCAATAAAAAGTTACTTTGAAAACTTGCCTGAATGGGATAAAAAAACCGACTTCATAAAACAGTTTTTAGACTACGTAGAACTTGAACAAGGTGAAGACAAAGAACAATTTTTATATCAATTCAAGAAATGGTGTGTACGGTCTGTAAAATGCTCTACTATTGAGGGATATTATAACAAACAAGCTTTCGTACTGTCAGATGATGCAAAAGGTCAAAACATTGGCAAGACAACTTACATTCGTTTTTTAGTTCCAAAAGCATTGAATAAATACTACTGTGAAAATTTACCTGAAGATAAAGACGCCTTGAAAAGACTTGGGCAAAACTTTATGATAAATTTAGATGAATTAGCAACATTATCTAGAACCGACATTAATAAATTAAAATCTATGTTTAGCTCCGACAAAATTAAAACAAGGCTTCCCTACGGAAAAAAAGATATAGTTATTTCGAGGGTTGCAAATTTTATCGGTTCGACAAATATGAGTACGTTTTTAGTTGACGAAAGTGGATCTGTTCGATGGCTATGTTTTATTGTGAAAAAAATTAATTTCAATTATACTACCGAATTCAATATTGATAACCTTTGGTCACAAGCTTATTCATTATCTAAAAATGAAGATTTCAAAGAAGTAATGACACCGGAAGATATTAGACTTAATGAACTTCGAAATGATAAGTTTCAAATTTTATCGCCAGAGAGAGAATTAATACCAAAATACTTTGAAGTTCCTACTGTTTTTGAAAATGCAGAATTTTTATCAGCAACTGGAATATTAGACCATATTTGTTTATGGACTTCAAACGGCATTAGATTAAATACTGGCGCTATTGGAAAGGCGTTGCCAAAATGTGGATTTACTAGAAAAAAACACAATGGGGTTTTTGGTTACTGGGTTGTGAAAAAAGAAAATAGAAATTCGTAAAATTTAGCAAGTCCCTACATTAAGGGCAAATTGATTGGGTTTCTCATTAGAACTGGCGAATTGCCAAACAATCAACAAAAAGGGGTGTTAGCGCATCCCTTTTCTTTTTTACAAAAATACAAATTAAATTTTAAACACATTGCTAAAGTTTTAATGCAATAAAAAGTAAAAAGCAAAATTTTTATTGTGTTTAAACAAAAAAAAAAATGTTTAGCAAGATTTTCTTGGATCTTATTCACAGTTCTTTAAACAATTTACATTCTGTAAGCAAAAAATAAAACAGTAAAAACAAAATGTATGGCAAAATATTTATTGTGTGAAAATAAAAAAAACAAAAGGTAATAGTAAAAAATTAAAATTTAGTGAAAAATAGTTACCCAAGTTACCCAATCCTTCAAAAGCTACTGTTTTATTGACTTTGTTTAGGGTAACTTTATTTTTTATACGTTACCCCTATCTTACCTTATCCTACCCTCAAAAGTAGGGTAACTTGGGTAAGATAAGGTAAATGTTTAAGAGTTTATTTTTATACTGTCAACAACTGTATTCACTGGGGTTTTGGAGTTTTGGGTAACTTGGGTAACTAAATTTGATAAAACTTTTTATTTTTCTGCTTTTTTTAGTTTAATTTTTTTTTGTATTTTTGAATATATGTCCGTTGGGTAATGTAGAAAGCGTTTTACGATTGCTATTTTGTGTCCTAACGGATTTATTTTAACTTTGAAGTAAGAAAGTGGTTTTCCCCCTCGTCTTTAGGATTGCGGTAGCGCACCTCGTGGGAATTACCACTTTTTTATCGGCAATATTTCGGCAAATATAAAATAAAAAACCCTTAAAACATTGATTTTAAGGGTTTTATAATTTTAAAAAGTGCGGATAATAGGACTCGAACCTACACGCCTTGCGGCACCAGATCCTAAGTCTGGCATGTCTACCAATTTCACCATATCCGCAAAATTGTGAATGCAAATATATATATAATTATGAATTATAAATTACGAATTACAAATTTTTTTAACCGTCTTTTTTAGTAATTTTGACCTTACTAATTTATCAAACAACAATGGACAACATAAAAAAATACGTTCATGAAAATAAAGAACGTTTTATCAATGAATTAATCGAATTATTAAAAATTCCTTCTGTAAGTGCTGATAGCGCTTATGCTCACGATGTAATTGCCACTGCTGATGCAGTAAAAGCTTCGCTTGAAAAAGCAGGTTGCGAACATGTAGAAATTTGCGAAACACTAGGTTATCCGATTGTTTTTGGAGAACATATTATTGATGCCGCTTTGCCAACGATTTTGGTTTATGGACATTATGATGTACAACCGCCAGATCCAGTGGATTTATGGACATCTCCACCATTTGAACCCGTTATTAAAGTAACCGAAATTCATCCTGATGGAGCGATTTTTGCACGCGGTGCTTGCGATGACAAAGGTCAAATGTACATGCATATAAAAGCATTTGAATACATGATTGCTTCAAATTCTTTGCCTTGCAACGTAAAATTCATGATAGAAGGCGAAGAAGAAGTAGGTTCAAAAAGTTTGAGTTGGTTTGTGGAAAACAACCAAGAAAAATTGAGTTGTGATGTAATTTTAATTTCTGACACCGGAATGATTTCCAACCAACAGCCAAGTATAACAACCGGATTACGTGGTCTTAGCTATGTTGAAGTAGAAGTTACTGGTCCAAATCGAGATTTGCATTCTGGGCTTTATGGTGGCGCAGTGGCAAATCCGATAAATATTTTGGCAAAAATGATAGCTTCGCTTCATGATGAAAACAATCACATTACGATTCCAGGATTTTATGACAAAGTAGAAGAACTAACTGCTGCCGAAAGATCAGAAATGGCTAAAGCACCGTTTAGTTTAGACAACTATAAAAAAGCTTTGGACATTAAAGAAGTTTATGGCGAAACAGGTTATGTGACCAATGAAAGAAACTCTATCCGTCCAACTTTAGACGTAAACGGAATTTGGGGCGGATATACTGGCGAAGGAGCAAAAACGGTAATTGCCAGCAAAGCGTATGCTAAAATCTCGATGCGTTTGGTTCCAAATCAGGATTGGGACGAAGTAACCGAATTGTTCTCAAAACATTTTGTGAGCATCGCACCAAAATCGGTAAAAGTAAAAGTTACGCCACATCATGGCGGACAAGGTTATGTAACACCTATCGACAGCATTGGTTATAAAGCAGCAAACAAAGCCTATACTGAAACATTTGGAGTTCCAGCAATTCCGGTTCGTTCTGGAGGAAGTATTCCGATTGTGGCGTTGTTCGAAAAGGAATTGAAAAGCAAAACCATTCTAATGGGATTTGGATTAGATTCAGATGCCATTCATTCACCAAACGAGCATTTTGGAATTTTTAATTATCTAAAAGGAATTGAAACAATTCCCTTGTTTTATAAGTATTTTGTGGAGTTGAATAAGTAAAATCTAACCGTGCAGTTCGCAAAGAAATCCGTTTATTCTTGATTGAGTAAACGGATTTTTTATGATTTTTTACAATTATACAATTATTTTTTGGAATAAAAAATACATTCATTTGATTAAAAAAAATAATACAATCCAAATTTTATTTTAAAAAAGATAATTATATATTAACTTTTTTAGACCTTATAAATCATTGTTTTATGAAATTCTTTAACTATTCTTTACTTCAAAATATAGTTTGTTTAGATATCAAAAATGCAACAAACAAAGACCTCTACACTTGGTTATCGTTAAATGAAACAACTGAAATAACAAAATCACACATCGAATATCTTATTAAAAAAAATAATTCTGAAACTTGTGAATCTAAAAAAAATAGAAAGCATATACTTACAGAATAATTTTATAATTGCAATGTCATTTGAGAACTATGAAATGAATTTGTATTTCTCTGAATTTTTTATTGATGAGTTAAAAAGTTTACCAGTTATTAAAAATGAAAAAGCCAAAGAATTTATAAATCTATTTATGGATAATTTGATGACAAATGATAAATGGGATATGAAAGAATCTTATTTTATGAATTTGATTCAATATCAAGAAAACAAAAACTATTCTAATGATTTATTTTTAAACCAAACAATTGCATTTGATGTTTCTGAATACAATTTAAGATTGAAAGAAATTTTAAGCCCTAAAAAGTTTAAACCTGCTTATTGTGAACTAAAAAGATTATATCCTGAAATGAAAATAGTGTGCAATTTTATAGTACAGAAAATGTATTATCACAAGCAATTAGCAATTGCCTTTAGTGCTAAACTAATAGGAACGGACATTGAGCAATGGTTTTGGAGCGACAAGTTTGAAGAATCACTCCTCTTTATTAAACCAATCCCATTGGTTGTTCCTGAATGTGAACTAACTATAAATGCAATTCTTGACAAAATAAATGAATACGGATTACCTTATTTAACAACAACCGAAATTAAGTTTTTAGAAAATTTTAATAGCAACACTTAAATAACAACACTTTGAAAAAAATAATAGTAATTGGAATTATATTCCTGTCAAGCAAAATATTTGCACAAGATTATTCTGTTGGAGACTTTTCTATTGTTATTGATGAGAATAATATGCTACATCTTGTATCAAAAATAAGAGAAGATGAAGAGACAAGATACATAAGTGTTATTAGAAAGCCTTACCCCGGTGAAAAAATAACTTCTGGTTCTAATATTTATTACAAAGGTTGGATGGCTAAAAATTGTTTTCCAAAACTAAATATGCGAATGCAGATTTCGCCAGGACGATATATTATTAACACCATTGTTATTAGAGAAAATGGTGATGTACGAACAACTGAAAAATACATTTATATAAAATAGTAACTTTTAAAAATTAGAGATATGAGTTGTGAACACAGATTTTTAGACCAATTAAATCCTAACTGGGATATTGAACACCTTTTTATTGGCACATTCAATCCAAGTTGGAACTATAACAACGCAGAACAAGCAGATTATTTTTATGGGAGAAGTAGAAATTATTTTTGGATGTTACTCCCAAGAATTTTCGGGGGAGAAAATTTAAAAAATGAAACAATTGGGACAAAAATTGAATATTTAAAAAACAATAATATTGGTGTCACTGATATTATTACTTCTGTTATAAATGCAAATGAAAATAATGAAATAGACCGAAACAATCTTACTGTTAATTTTAATGACAATGTACTAAATAATTATATACTTGAATTTAATACAAATAAAATTATCAATTTAATCGACAATAATATTAACTCAATTAGAGGTGTCTATCTAACTAGATCTACTCTTAATGGAATAAATCAAATAGCACATAACTGGAATGAAATTGTAGAATATTGTCATTTAAATAATATTCATTCTGAAAGATTATTAACCCCAGCCAGAAATTTTTCAGAAAGAAAAGTTATCGACTGGAATAATAAAATTAACATTTAAAATAGTAACAATCACAAATAATTTAAAAATGAGAATAATAAAATTAAAAGAAGCAATTAATCAATTAGATTTAAAAGACCACTTATTAAGCAAAAAAGCACATTTGGTTTGCATATCAATAAATGCACTTACAACATTTAACGTTTATGCCGAAGCTGTTTTAGGAATGTCTTTTGAAGATGCTGCAAGTCATTCTGAAACTGTAAACAGGAAGAATGAAGTTGGTAATTTTTATCCAAAACACAACTTAACTATCGTCCCTTTGAGTATCTATCAAGACAGGAATGATTTTGGAAATAGAGAAATATTCGAAAAGCATGTTTTAGATTGTTTTGAGTCTAATGAAAAATATATTAAATGTCGCAAATTGATTTTCGGCATGGAATCAAGAGGAGATTTTGACTATACTCTTTTTGAAGAAGTTTTAATTGAATTAGCCAGAAATTATGTGTTTAATTATACAAATGAAATCTCAATATGTAGTTATGATTAACTAAATCCTAAAAAATGACACCAACAAAATTTCTAATTTACGGTTACATTCAACTAAACCAACCAATTTGTGATAAATGCATCTCAAATGGTTTAGATAAATTGCACAATCAAAATGCAAATGGTCATTGCAGAGAATTAAGAGATTTGGGATATATCTCAAGAATTAAAGGTCATTGTGAAAGCTGTAATTCTAACAAAATATTAAACAGAATAATTAAAGAATACAAAAAATAACTAAATGCTAAAAATCACACAAGCAACTCAAGAACACATCAATCCCATAATTGAACTGTGGAAAAAATTAATGTCAATTCACAAAGAGTTAGACCTTGTTTTCTTTTCAAGTACTGATCAATTTGTTGATGAATACAAATTTGAAATTGAAAACAGTATTGACGCTCATGAAAAAACCATATTTATTGCAACAGATAATGACAAATTAATTGGCTATGTAACTGTTGAAATAGTTCGATTTAGCCATTTGCCCTATAATTTATATCCTCATTGTTCCATTGGCGATATTATGATTGAAGAAGAATATCGCAATCATGGTATTGGAAAAAAAATCCTTGAAGAAATAAAGAAATGGGCGAAATCTTATGAAACCTACAAAATTGAAACGAATGTGTTTTCAAAAAACAAATCTGCTTATACTTTTTTCAAAAGTCAAGGTTTTGAAGAACAATTTCATAAATTAAGCATCGATTTTAACTAACCTTTATGCACAAAAATTTATTAAAACCTATTCTATACGGAGTTGCAGTTGGCGATGCTCTTGGTGTTCCTGTTGAGTTCAAATCACGAAAATATTTAAAAGAAAATCCTGTAACAAAGATGTTGAACTTCGGAACTCATGATCAGCCAACAGGTACTTGGTCAGACGATACTTCATTAACACTTTGTTTGGCTGAAACCATTGTGGAAGGGTTTGATTTGCAAAAATTAGCAGCAAAATTTATCGCATGGAAAGAGCACAATTATTGGACACCTCAAGGCTATGTTTTTGATATTGGAATTGGAACTCGAATTGCAATCGAAAAATTAGTCAATGGTGAACAACCCAAATTGGCTGGAGGTTTCGGAGAAAATGATAACGGAAATGGTTCTCTAATGCGAATTTTGCCTTTGGTAGTTTTGACTAAAGATTTACCTATAGAAGAACGTTTCCAACTTACCAAAAAAGTATCTTCAGTAACACATGCGCACATACGCTCAATAATTGCTTGTTTCTATTATCTAGAATTTGCCAAACAAATTATTGAAGGAAAAGAAAAATTTGAAATCTATCAAAACTTGAAAATTGAAGTTCCTAAATTTTTAAATAAACTTGAAATAGACAAATCAGAAATTGCTTTATTCAGCAGACTTTTAATAGATGATGTTTTTAAAATTGAAGAAGACAAAATTGAAAGCTCTGGTTATGTTTTACATACTTTGGAAGCTAGTATTTGGTGTTTGCTTACCACTAATAATTATGCAGAAGCAACATTAAAAGCCATTAATTTAGGCAAAGATACTGACACAACTGGAGCGGTAACTGGCGGATTAGTAGGATTGCTTTATGGTTTTGAGAATATTCCAAAAAAGTGGATTACAGTACTAAAAAAAATAGAAGAAATAAATCAATTAATACATAAATTTCTATCAACTCATGAAGAATTTGAAACCAATATGAATGTTCAATATTTATATTCTGGCAAAACTGAATGCGATGAGTTTACTAAAGAAATTGACAACTATAACCATACACTAAAAACAACTTTATCATTAACAAATTCAAATGGCAATAACACTTTGATTTTTAACTTTATAAATCCATTTTCAAAATTAGAGGAAAGTGTTGTTTTATCTATGGATAGTGAAAGTGTATCTAAAAATGAAAATGGAAATGCTTTTTGGTGTAGTTTTCTTGGCATTTCTAAAAATGAAAATCGTGCTACAATAAAAGGTGATTTGATTTTTGTTGAATTAGATAAAGATGATTATCACGTTTTTCAGTTAGAAATTTCATTAAATGAAAAACAAATAGATAGTATAAATAATAGTACTATTTATATTGGATCGGTTAGTGATGTTTCAAAATAGTAAATTCACCAAACGAACATTTCGGAATTTTTAATTACCTAAAAGGAATTGAAACGATTCCGTTGTTTTATAAATATTTTGTGGAATTATCGAAATAAAATATTCAATATATCATCACAAAATCCGCTCTAACTAAACTTAGCGCATTTTTTATGAGGCAATTTCTAGGCGTTTCAATAAATTTTTATTCAGCGCATCCGACGTATATTCTTTGTCAATATGCAGTTTCTTTTCATCCGAACTTGGCAAATCATACATCGCATCAGTTAGGATAGCTTCACAAAGCGACCGCAAACCTCTTGCTCCTAATTTATACTCCAACGCTTTATCTACAATATAATCCAACGCTTCTTCGGAAATCGTGAATTTCACATCATCCATCGCAAAAAGCTTTTCATATTGTTTGATTAAAGCATTCTTTGGTACAGTTAAAATAGCACGAAGCGTTTCTCTATCCAATGGATCCATATGGGTTAACACTGGAAGACGACCAATAATTTCAGGAATTAATCCAAAATCTTTGATGTCTTTCGGAATAATATATTGTAGCAAATTCTCTTTGTCAATATTATCAACGTTTCTAGAAGTGGCATAGCCAACTGCTGTTCTGTTCAATCGTTTGGAAATAATTTTTTCTATTCCATCAAAAGCACCGCCTGCAATAAACAAAATATCTTTGGTGTCAACCTCGATAAATTTTTGATCGGGATGTTTTCTTCCTCCTTTTGGCGGAACGTTTACCACAGTTCCTTCTAATAATTTCAATAATGCTTGTTGCACACCTTCGCCAGAAACATCACGAGTTATCGATGGATTATCACTTTTGCGTGCAATTTTATCAATTTCGTCTATGAAAACAATTCCTCTTTGGGCTTTCGCTAAATCATAATCTGCAGCTTGTAACAATCTAGTTAAAATGCTTTCAACATCTTCACCAACATAACCAGCTTCGGTCAAAACGGTAGCATCTACTATAGCTAAAGGGACTTCGAGCATTCGCGCAATGGTTTTGGCGACCAATGTCTTTCCAGTCCCCGTTTGGCCCACCATGATAATGTTAGACTTTTCTATTTCAACATCTTCATCGTGCTGCAATTGCATCAATCGTTTGTAATGATTATACACCGCAACCGACATTACTTTCTTGGTTTGGTCTTGACCAATAACATATTGATCTAGAAACGCTCGAATTTCTTTGGGCTTTTTCAAAATCAAATCAGCGTTTGTCTTCAAAGACACCGTTCCATTTGATTTTAATTCTTCTATAACTATTGCGTGTGCTTGCTCAATACATCTGTCGCAAACATGCGCATTCACCCCAGCAATCAATAGATTGGTTTCTGGTTTTTTTCGTCCACAAAAGGAACATTGTAAAGCTTGTTTTGCCATCTTTTCTATTTAGCAGTCGCAGTCTTCAGTCGCAGTTACTTAGTTGTAAACTGTGACTGAAGACTGAAAACTGAATTTATCTTCTTAAAACTTCATCTATCATTCCGTATTCTTTTGCTTCGTCCGCAATCATCCAATAATCGCGTTCTGAGTCTTTATGTACTTTATCGAATGTTTGTCCTGAATGATGCGAAATGATTTGGTATAATTCATCTTTCAATTTCAACATTTCTTTCAAGTTGATTTCCATATCTGTCGCAACACCAGATGCACCGCCAGAAGGTTGGTGAATCATCACTCTTGAATGTGGCAATGCGGAACGTTTTCCTGCTGCACCGGCACATAATAAAACGGCTCCCATTGAAGCTGCCATTCCGGTACAAATTGTTGCCACATCAGGTTTGATGTATTGCATCGTGTCATAAATTCCTAATCCTGCATAAACACTTCCGCCTGGCGAATTGATATAGATTTGGATGTCTTTTGATGAATCAACACTCTCCAAAAAAAGTAATTGAGCTTGAATAATGTTTGCCATATAATCATCAACCCCTGTTCCCATGAAGATGATTCTATCCATCATCAAACGAGAGAAAACGTCTAGTTGTGACACATTCATTTGACGTTCTTCAATAATGTAAGGCGTCATACTACCTATTATTTTATCATAGTACAAGCTGTTTACACCATGTTTTTGGGTAGCAAATTTTTTAAATTGTTTTCCCATTTCGAGCGTAGCTCTTGGGTCTTTTCCGTAGTTCATTTTTTTTATTAATTTATTAATTTGACAATTAGCAAATGTTTTAGTTGTGTTTTATTTAAGCAAAGTTCATTCCTTTTATTTATTTATGTCATTATGACAAGAAAAGTGAAAAAGCGTCAAAATCTTTCCCGACTTTGACGCTCAAATATACTAAAATATTTTTTTGTTTACTTATTCATTATACATTGCTGCAACAAATTGGTCATAGGTAACTTCTTTTGTTTTAGGATTTGCTTTTTCTTTGAATAGTTGCAACATTTTATCGGCTTCTACTTGTTGTGACAATCTTTTTACTTCGTCTTGGTTTGCCAAAACTCTGGCAACAATACCTTCCACATCTTCATCTGTTGGGTTCATATTGCCGTATTGCGCCATTTGTTGACGAATATTGTTTGCCGTAAATGCTTTTAAATCTTCAAAAGTGATTTGGATATTGCTTTGGGCAAAAGCTTTTCTTTCTATCAATTGAAAACGGATGCCTTTTTCTGAACGACTGTATTCCATCGCTGCTTCTTCGGCAGAAAGTTTTTTCTCGCCCGAAATTTGCATCCATCTGATAAGAAATTCATCTGGCAAATTGAATTTGGTGTTTTCAATTAAAAAATCTTGCACATCTGCCATTAATTTTTGTTCGGCTTGTTGCACAAAGTGTTTTTCGGCATCGGCTTTGATTTGGGATTTCAAATCTTCCAATGAAGTTACACTTCCACCAAATAATTTATCGAATAATTCTTGATTTAGTTCCGCTGGTTCGTGCGCCACCACTTCATCAATAGTAAAGGTAACGTCAACCGCTAAACCATGAACATCATCATGAGCCACTGCCAAATAATCCATTAATTTGTGGTCGTCGTTGAACAATCCTTTGGTGTTAAGTGTGATGACATCGCCAACTTTTTTACCAATAAAAGATTTGGCTACTTTTGCATCGGCTAAATCTGCTAAATCAATAGTGGTGCGGTTGTTAATTCCAGCTTCTTCGTTGGCAAAAACACCCGAAACATCATTGCCTTGGGCAACCACCGTTTGCGAAATTATTTTTCCGTATTGTTTTTGAATTCTTCCAATTTGACTGTTTATCAACTTGTCGTCAGCAATGATTTGGTATTTTACAATATCATTTTTGGCATCTAAATTGATTTCAAATGGTGGCACCAAACCAATTTCAAATTCAAAGGTTAAATCGTCAGCATCCCAAGAAAAATTTTCGTTCATTTTCGGTAGCGGCGAACCTAGAAGGTCTAATCTTTCGTTTTGCAAATAGCGCTCTAACGCCAGTTGCACCACTTTGTTTACTTCTTCTACTTTTATTACTACGCCATATTGTTTTTCGACCAATGCTTTCGGTACTTGTCCTTTTCTAAACCCTTTTACGGTTGCCAACGGCATTTTTTCGTTTATTCGTTTTGCTACTTGCCCTTTGTAATCCATGTGGGGAACTGTCATTACAATAACCTCATTCACGTCACTAATTGCTACTCTTTTGATATCCATTTGGTGAAAATTTACATAATAAAATTGGGTTGCAAAACTAAAACATTTAAGCAACCCAACCAAGTTTTTATTTTAATGATTTTACAGGATTATTTCGACTCGCCCGTGAGTGTAAAAACCACCGATTGCGAAATGGATAAGATGATGCTAAACAACATGGCGGTCCAAAATGAGTTGACACTAAACCCAGTTATAAAATGAGCGCAAAGCAAAATGATGATGGCGTTAATGACCAATAAAAACAGGCCCAACGTAATAAATGTTATGGGCAAAGTGAACAAAACCAATATAGGTTTTACAAAAAAGTTTAAAAGTGCCAAAACAATTGCCACTTCTAACGAAGTTTTTATACCATTTTCGAGCCGAACGCCGTTCATGAAGTGCGCTATTACCATTACTAAAAGTGCGGTGATGATGATTCTAAGGATGAGTTTCATAAAGTTTTTTTAAGTTAGTTATTTTATAAGAGCGAGTTGCAAAAGAAAAAATCTTCTTGATGTCTGTTGTGGATATCTTTAGGATGCATTACATAGGAACGGATGTTAGCAGTAGTGCTTATTATTAGTTACACTTACATTGTTTCATAATTAATTTTCCTGCGATATTACGACTAACTCGTTTACACACGAGCCAACCTCCGCAATCGCATCCAAATATATAAAACATTTCTTTTCCACTTCTTCATCCCAAAAAAAACTCCCGATGGCTCGGGAGTACTTTTATAAAAAAATCAAGGAGTGGGTGGCGGTAGTGTGGTTGGTGTTGCCGGAATCGGAAGACCCACGCTGATTTTAAAGGTTTTTAAAACTTATAAAGCTGAAGCGCGTAAAAACTTTCGGGTTTCTTCAAAAAATAATTTTGGATTTTCGGCATGAAGCCAATGCCCAACATTGGGGATGGTTGCCAATTCAAAATTGGGGAAGTGTTTTTTGATTTGGAGAATATCGGCGTCTAAAATATAGTTGGAATTTCCGCCACGAATAAAAAGTGTTGGTTTGTCAAAATGATTGCCTTCGGGCAATGCCTCGCCAATGGTTTCAATTTTGGCATTAAAAACGGGAAGATTAAACCGAAACCCGAGTTGTCCGGGTGTTGCCCAATACAAGTTTTTCATCAAAAACTGCCGCGTGCCAAAATCGGGAATAAACGGATACAGTATTTCTTCTACCTCGGCTCTGTCTGGTTTTATACTGAAATCAACAGCGTTCAACCCCGCTAAAATCTCTTGATGGTGTGGCTGATAATGTTTGGGGGCAATGTCGGCAACGATTAATTTTTTGACCATTTCTGGATAAGTGGTTGCAAAAAGCATTGCCACCTTTCCGCCCATCGAATGCCCGATTATGGAAATGTTTGATAAATTATGTTCTTGGCAATAGTCCAACACATCATTCGCCATGACGGTATAATTGAAATCCTCGGAATGAAAACTTTTGCCGTGATTTCGCAAATCAACCATATGTACCTGAAAACCTTCGGCGGCGTATTGCGAACCGAGTGATTTCCAATTGTCGGACATTCCGAGAAATCCGTGGATGATTATCAGTGGCTTGCCTTCGCCTTCTATTCTGGAGTGTAACATTGAATATTAGATATTAGATTTCAGATATTAGATTTCAGATATTAGATTTCAGATATTAGATATTAGATATTAGATATGGGAAATTACATTTTAGATATTAGATATTAGATATTGCATTACTTCAGATATTTAATATTTAATATCTAATATTTAAGTTTTTGCAAATACATATTCACTACGTTGTCCAAACCAAGATACAACGCTTCTGTAATCAAGGCATGACCGATGGAAACCTCCAATAATCCGGGAATGTTTTCTTTGAAGAATTTGATGTTGTCCAAACTCAAATCGTGTCCGGCGTTGATGCCCAATCCTAATTCGTTGCACAAAACCGCCGATTTGGTATAGGGTTCGATGGCGCTTTGATTTCCCAAACCGTATTGGTGTGCAAATGCTTCGGTGTATAATTCAATTCGGTCGGTTCCTGTTTTTTTTGCCCCTTCAATCATTCCTAAAATGGGGTCAACAAAAATGGATGTTCTAATGCCGTTGCGTTGAAATTCTTGAATTACTTCTGTCAAATACGCTTGATTTTTAATCGTGTCCCAACCCGCAGACGACGTTATGGCACCAATAGCATCAGGAACCAAGGTCACTTGTTCCGGTTTGCATTCGAGCACCAAATCGATAAAATTGTGCTGCGGATTGCCTTCGATATTGAATTCGGTGTAGACAATCGGTTTCAAATCGCGCGCATCTTGGTAGCGAATGTGTCTTTCGTCGGGTCTTGGATGGATGGTGATGCCTTGCGCGCCAAATTTTTGAATGTCTGTGGCAACTTGCAACAGATTGGGAACATTTCCGCCACGCGCATTTCGCAAAGTCGCTATTTTATTGATGTTTACGCTTAATTTTGTCATTGCTTTTGTCATTGCGAGGCACGAAGCAATCTCATAATCTTCGTCTCAACATTAATTTCGCACAAAAATACAAAGTAAAACTAAGGCATCATGTCCTAAAATTTGATTATTTTGCAATCGCTAAAAGAAAAGAAACCATGAGACACCTTTCGGAATATATTAACAACGATTTCAAACCTTTTTCGAGTACGGAAACGGTAGCAGAAATTCAGGGGTTTTTTGCCGAAAATCTGTATTCCCATTTTCCTGTTTTGGATAATGGGGTTTATTTAGGTTGCATTGCCGCTGTGGATGCTGAAACCTTTGAAACCGAAAAAACGATAGCCGAATATCGTTATGCGTTTGAAGGTTTCTTTGTGCGACAATCCACGATTTGGTTGGATATATTAGAAATTTTTGCTAAAAACAACGCTACTATTGTTCCTATTTTGAATGAAACCAATAGCTATATTGGCTATTACGAGATTACCGATGTGATTAAGTTTTTGAACGAAACACCGTTTCTTAAAGAAACTGGCGGCATAATTATCGTTGAAAAACTAGTTACTGAGTATTCGATGAGCCAGATTACACAAATTGTGGAAAGCAATAACGGTAAACTTCTCGGGGTTTTTGTTTCGGAAGCCGATGCGGATAAAGTGCAGATAACCATAAAAATTACGCTTGGCGCAATGAATGAAATTATTCAATCGTTTCGCCGTTATAATTATGAAATTGTGTCGGAACATCATGAAGATGACTATTTGAATACCTTGAAAGAACGATCTGAATATTTGGATAAATATTTGAATATGTAATTAGCCAATGTAAAAATTTGTAAATGTGTCAATGAAAATACTATTCAACTCGCCAACAAATTTTGAAATTGTATAATTGATAAATTAACTAATTGACACATTAAAAAAATGAAAGTTGCCATCTTCGGACAATATTATCAGAACGACACCCGACCAATTATTAAAGACATTTTTGTTTTTTTCAACAGAAACAATGTAGAATTGGTTATTGAAGAAAATTTCTTGAAAATATTATATGAAGAAAAAATTGTTGCCAAACAATACAATACTTTTGCTTCACACGCTGATTTAGACAGCAGTTTTGATATTCTGATTAGCATTGGTGGCGATGGAACCATTCTTAGAGCAGCCACTTTTGTTCGCGATTCTGGCATTCCAATTCTTGGAGTTAATGCGGGT
>JAYVNT010000592.1:0-2601 GCA_043758285.1 Flavobacterium sp. | reverse complement strand
TTTTATAACTTTGAAAAAAATTGGCGTTGCAAACCCATCTACTTAACGATTTTAACAAAAATTTATCTCAAGAAGAAATTCTCGGCATGGTTTTTTGTCTACTTTAGACCAATAATTAATGAATAAAATAATTCGATTTATGAAAAGAAATTATAAAGTGCTTCTGATAGTTACACTATTATCAGTGGCGTTGTGGAGTTTTATTCCAAAGCAAAAACAAGCATCTGACCCAGAGAAAGATAAAATGTTGATAGAACTATTAACATTTGTGATTCAAAAAGGGCATTATAATCCTGCAGCTATTGATGACACTTTTTCAAAAGGTGTTTATAAAGATTATTTGAATGCATTAGATCCATCAAAACGGTTCTTTTTGCAATCGGATATTGATGAATTTGCCAAATATGAAACTCAGTTGGATGATGAAATCAATAATAAAGAGTTGACTTTCTTTGATTTGACCTACAGTCGACTGATGAAGCGAATGGAAGAGTGCAAAGAGTATTATAAAGATGCTTTAGACAAACCTTTTGATTACAAAAAAGTTGAGTCTATCAATACTGATTATGAAAAATTGCCTTATTCAAAAAATATTCAAGACTTAAAAGAAAGATGGCGTTTGCAAGTGAAATTATCCACGCTTTCTTCACTTGTTGAAAAACAAAAATTGGAAGAAGATTTAGCAAAAGATAAAAATAAAAGCCTTGAAGAACAATTAAAAGAGTTTAGAGAAAACAAAGGGGAGAAGCTTACTCCAGAATTAGAAAAGAAATTTATTGCAGATTTTGAGAAACGTAAAAATCAAGCGCCAAAAACCTATGAGCAACTTGAAAAAGAAACTAGAGAAAGCACGCTTTCTTCTTTGAATGACAATTTTAATTTTATCAAGGATTTGGATAGAGAAGATTGGTTTTCTATTTATGTAAATGCTATTGCATCCCGATTTGACCCGCATACTTCTTATTTTGGACCAAGTGAAAAAGAGAAATTTGATGTGAGCATGAGTGGAAAACTGGAAGGAATTGGTGCTCGTTTGCAAAAGAAAAATGACTTTACCGAAATCACAGAATTGATTTCGGGTGGTCCGGCTTGGCGAGGAAAACAATTAGAATCGGGTGATATTGTTTTAAAAGTTGCTCAAGGAGATGGCGAACCTGTTGATGTAGTTGGAATGCGATTGGACGATGTTGTCAAAAAAATAAAAGGACCTAAAGGAACAGAAGTTCGTTTGACGGTTAAGAAAACCGACGGTTCTATTAAAGTAATTACCATTATTCGTGATGAGGTTGAAATTGAAGAAACCTACGTAAAATCGAGTGTTGTAGAGAAAGATGGTTTTAAATATGGAATTATTTATTTGCCAAAATTCTATATCGATTTTGAAGATCAAAACAGTCGAGATGCAGGAAAAGATGTTGCTAAAGAAGTGGACAGATTAAAGGCAGAAGGCGTTCAAGGAATTGTGATGGATGTTAGAGATAATGGTGGTGGTTCATTAAAAACAGTGGTGGATATTGCAGGATTGTTTATAGAGCAAGGGCCAATTGTACAGATAAAATCGGCGGCGGGAAAGAAAGAAGTGCTGTATGACAGGGATTCAAAAGTGCAATGGGACGGACCTTTGGTGGTGATGATTAATGAATTTTCGGCATCGGCATCAGAGATATTGGCGGCAGCTATTCAAGATTATAAGCGTGGGGTAATCATTGGAAGTAAACAATCTTATGGAAAAGGAACGGTTCAGAATGTGATTGATTTAAATCAGTTTGTTCGTGGTAGTACTTATGGCGATTTGGGTGCGTTGAAAACGACTACTCAGAAATTCTATAGAATTAATGGTGGTTCTACACAACTGGAAGGTGTGAAAAGCGATGTTGCTATTCCGGATAGATATGCTTATCTAAAAATGGGTGAAAAAGATGTAGATAATGCAATGCCGTGGGACAAAATTGATGCTGCTGATTACAAAGTTTGGGACAAGCAAAACAACTTTGATTTGGCTATTACAAAAAGTAAAGACCGAATGAGTAATAATGCTCAATTGAACTTGATTGATGAAAATGCAAAATGGTTGGATGAGCGTAATAAGGAAACGGTTTATAGCTTGAACATTGACAAATTTAAAGCGGAGCAAAAGGCATTGGATGAAAAAAACAAAAAATTTAAACCAATTGTTGATTATAAAAATGCGTTTGTATTTAAGTCGCTTCCGTATGAAATTGAGGAAATGAGTAAAGATACGGTGCTGAAAGAAAAGCGCGATAGAGGGCACGATAGCTTGACAAAAGATATTTATATTGAGGAAGCTATTCATGTTTTAAATGATTTGCAGGCTGAGAATAACAAAGGATTGACGAATAAAGCAAAGAAAGATAAGGTTGTAAAATCGTAATGGTTTGATTGAATAGGTTATTGAAAGCTGTCTTTAGAGGCAGCTTTTTTTTTGGTTTTATATGATGTGGAGCGTTTGATTATGGAGGATGGGTGTGGGGAGTAAGCCCTTCGACAAGCTCAGGGTGACATTCAGACGATAAAGGTGGTCTGTCAGACTATGAAGATGCCCTTCGACAAGCTCAGGGTGACATTCAGACGATGTAGATG
>JAYVNT010000591.1:0-8180 GCA_043758285.1 Flavobacterium sp. | reverse complement strand
GAAATTTGTATAATCTTGTATAATCTTTGTCAAAAAGGATTAGGGTAATTTAAAGACAAATATTATAACTGACTCATTTGATACCCTCGGTAAAGTTTGTTGTCTTTCAATTCCCAAATAACCATAAAATGCGCCAATAGCATTTCCTCTCTAGGGTTTTCAATGGTTTTTACATAATGTGAATAACGCACTGCGACTGTATTTCCTTCTTCAACAATATGACTAATTCTTGATTTAGAACGTACGTATGCTTTGCTCAATTCTTTTGTTAAATCAATTATTTTTTGATGATTAAGTTTCAAAAAACCTCTGGTGCTGTGCCATTCTATAATTACATCAGGATGCAAAAGTGCAGCTACAGTTTCGGTTTCTAACAACACATCCGATTTGTAAAATGCTTGAACAATTTCTTTTGCGCTCATGGTTATTTGAGTTTGTTTAAAATTTCTGGTATTCTTTTTACGTTCGCTAACTGTTTTAGTTTCTCGCGTGATTCTTCTATTGGTGTACCAAAATAACTTTTGCCACCTTCCACTGATTTGGTTACGCCGGTTTGTCCCATGATAACGGCTTTAGTGCCAATAGTTATGCCACTTGTTGTGCCCACTTGTCCCCACATTGTCACTTCGTCCTCAATAATAACACAGCCCGCAATACCCGTTTGAGAGGCAATTAAGCATTTTTTTCCAATGATTGTATCATGACCAACATGCACTTGGTTATCGATTTTAGTTCCTTCGCCAATAGTGGTATCACCCGTAACGCCTTTATCGATGGTGCACAACGCTCCTATTCCCACATTGTTTTCAATTACTACGCGTCCGCCCGAAAGCAATTGGTCAAAACCATCGGGACGTTTTTTATAATAAAAAGCATCTGCACCCAATATCGTCCCCGAATGAATAATCACATTATCACCTATCACGGTGTTGTCATACACAATAACATTAGCGTGCAATAAACAGCTTTTACCAATGGTAACGTTGTGTCCAATAAAACAATTGGGCTGCACAACACTTCCTTCACCGATAGTTGCCGAAGTAGCAATACTAACACTTGCAGCCACAAAAGGACGAAAATGTTTAGTCAACGTATTAAAATCATTAAAAGGTTCCTCAGAAATAAGCAACGCTTTTCCCACAGGACAATCTACTTCTTTGTTAATTAAAACAATAGTCGCCGCCGATTGTAATGCCTTCTCGTAATACTTTGGATGATCCACAAAAACAATATCGCCGGGCGTAACCACATGAATTTCGTTCATGCCTTCCACCGGAAAATCATCACCACCAATATATCGGCAACCGATAATGTTGGCAATTTCTTTAAGGGTATGTGTTTTTGAGAATTTCATTTTTTTAGTTTTCAGTCTCAGTTTTCAGTCTCAGAAAACAAACTGCTTACTGCGACTGTGAACTGAATACTACTCCTTGACTCTCTCCATATAAGAACCTGTAGCCGTATCAATCTTGATTTTGTCACCTTCATTAATAAACAATGGAACATTTACCGAAGCACCAGTTTCTACTTTCGCAGGTTTAGTAGCATTGGTCGCTGTGTTTCCTTTTACGCCCGGTTCGGCATACGTAACTTCTAAAACAATCGAAGCTGGCATATCTACTGAAAGTGGCAAATCGGTTTCGGTGTTAATTTGAACCATTACTAATGTTCCTTCTTTTAATAAATCAGGAGCATCAAGGATTTTTTTCTCCAATGTGATTTGCTCATACGAATCGGTATTCATAAAATGATATTGATCACCTTCGGAATACAAATATTGATAGGTTTGTGTCTCAACACGTACATCTTCTATTTTGTGTCCCGCCGAAAAGGTATTGTCTAATACTTTTCCGTTCGTTAAACTCTTCATTTTTGTTCTGACAAACGCTGGACCTTTTCCCGGTTTAACATGGAGGAATTCGATAATTTTATAAATATCGTGGTTGTACTTGATGCATAATCCGTTTCTAATATCTGATGTAGATGCCATTTTTATTTTTGTTTAATTTATTCGTAATTTTTAATTCGTAATTATATTAAGAACCTGAATACCCTTTCATAATTCCTCTTGATGAATTTCGGATAAAATCTAAAATTTCATCACGTTCCGGCGAAGCAGACATTTCGGCTTCGATAATACCAACGGCTTGTGAAGTATTATAATTTTTTTGGTACAGAATTCTATAAATATCTTGTATTTCTCTAATCTTCTCCGATGTAAAACCTCTTCGTCTCAATCCAACGGAATTAATTCCCACATACGAAAGTGGTTCTTTTGCCGCTTTGGTATACGGTGGAACGTCTTTACGAACCAGTGAACCCCCAGAAATCATGGCGTGATCACCAATATGGATGAATTGATGAATGGCCGCTAAACCACCGATAATGGCATAGTTCCCAACGATAACGTGTCCTGCCAAAGCTACACCATTTACAATAATGGCGTTATCGCCAATGTGGCAATCGTGCGCAATATGGGCCGTTGCCATAATTAAACAGTTGTTTCCAATTTTTGTTTGACCCGAAGCGATTGTGCCTCTATTGATGGTAACACATTCTCTGATTGTGACATTGTCACCAATTACTGCCAGGGAGTCTTCGCCACCAAATTTTAAATCTTGAGGAACGGCTGCAATTACTGCACCAGGAAATATATTACAGTTTTTTCCAATTCGTGCGCCTTCCATAATGGTTACGTTTGAACCAATCCAAGTTCCATCTCCAATAACCACATTATTATGAATGGTTGTAAAAGGTTCAATTACTACATTTTTGGCAATCTTTGCGCCCGGATGAACATATGCTAGGGGTTGATTCATAGTTTATTGTTTTTTAGCAATTTGTGCCATTAGTTCAGCTTCGGCAACTAACTTTCCGTTAGCATACGCTTTGGCTTGCATGTGGCAAATTCCTCTCCTAATTGGGGTTATCAAATCGCATTTGAATATTAAAGTATCGCCAGGAAGCACTTTATGTTTGAATTTTACATTGTCAATTTTCATGAAAAATGTTAAGTAATTTTCAGGATCTGGAACTGTGCTCAATACTAATATTCCGCCAGTTTGAGCCATCGCTTCTACAATAATTACGCCTGGCATAACAGGTGCTTCTGGAAAATGTCCCACGAAGAACCCTTCGTTCATTGTTACGTTTTTCATTCCTACTACGTGACTTTCAGACATCTCAATTATTCTGTCAACAAATAAAAATGGTGGTCTGTGTGGAAGAATACTCATGATTTTATGAATATCCATAAGCGGTTCCAAATTCAAATCATAAACTGGAACTTGGTTTCGTTGTTCTATTTTGATAATCTTGGACAATTTCTTCGCAAACTGCGTGTTGACAAAATGTCCTGGTTTGTTGGCAATTACTTTTCCTTTAATACGTGTTCCCACTAATGCTAAATCACCCACAACATCAAGTAATTTGTGACGTGCCGCTTCGTTTGGATAATGCAAAGTCAAATTATCAAGAATTCCATTTGGTTTAACCGAAATAGAATCTTTACCAAAAGCAACTTTTAAATTTTCAATCGTCTTTGGTGAAATTTCTTTATCTACATAAACAATGGCGTTGTTCAAATCGCCACCTTTGATTAATCCGTTATCCAAAAGCGTTTCTAATTCATGTAGGAAACTAAATGTTCGCGCATCAGCAATCTCTGTTTTAAACTCAGAAATGTTTTTCATGGTTGCGTTTTGAGTTCCTAGAACTTTAGTGCCAAAGTCTACCATAGCCGTTACTTGATACTCATCAGACGGCATAAGTAAAATTTCACTTCCTGTAGCTTCATCCATAAACGAAATTACTTCTTTAACTACATAATAATGACGTTCTCCTTCTTGTTCAACAACACCTGCATTTTCTATTGCCTCCACAAAAAACTTGGATGAACCATCCATTATTGGTGGCTCCGACTCGTTCAATTCTATAATCACATTGTCTACATCGCAACCGACAAAAGCTGCTAAAACATGCTCTGAAGTTTGAATTTTCACACCAAGTTTTTCAAGGTTTGTGCCGCGTTGTGTATTCACAACATAATTAGCATCGGCTTCAATAACTGGTGAACCTTCAAGATCTACTCTAACAAAAGTATAACCATTGTTAACTGGTGCCGGTTTGAAAGTCATTTTTACTTCTTTTCCTGTATGAAGTCCAACACCAATAAGAGAAATCTCGTTTTGGATGGTTTTTTGTTTAACCATTGGGTAAATTATTTTCGTTTGTTATTTGTTTTTTTAATTCTTCTAGATCGGTTACAATTTTAGGTAAATTTCTAAAATGAACATACGATTTACTATAATCAGCATATCCAAATGCTGGACTTCCTTGAAGTATTTCGCCATCGCTTACATTTTTTCCAACACCAGATTGTGCTTGAATACGAACATTATTTCCAATCGTAATATGACCCGCAATTCCAACTTGTCCACCGATAAGGCAATTGTTGCCAATTTTTGTAGAACCAGCAATTCCTGTTTGTGCAGCAATAACAGTGTTCTCACCTATTTCAACGTTATGAGCAACTTGAATATGATTGTCTAATTTAACTCCTTTTCTAATTAAAGTTGTTCCAAGAGTTGCTCTGTCAATGGTAGTGTTTGCGCCTACCTCAACATCATTTTCTATGATTACGTTTCCAATTTGTGGAATTTTGCTAAACGTTCCATCTTCCGTTGGTGCAAAACCAAATCCGTCAGATCCAATGACACATCCCGAATGGAAAGTGCAATTATTGCCTATTTCGGATTCTGAATATATTTTTACGCCTGCAAATAGAATGCAGTTGTCGCCAAGTGAAACATTATCGCCAATAAAACAATTTGGATATATCTTAACATTATTGCCGATAACCACATTTTTTCCGATGTAACTAAAACTTCCTAAATAAAGATTTTCACCATAGGTAACATTTTCTGAAATCACTGAAGGTTCTTCAATACCTGATTTCATTAGCTTTACTTGATTGTAATATTCCAATAATTTTGAAAAGGATTGATAAGCGTCTTCAACTTTAATTAATGTAGTTGATAGCTTATTTTCTGGGAGGAAATCATTATTGACTATAGTGATAGTGGACTTTGTGGTATATATAAAATTAGCATACTTTGGATTGGCTAAAAACGTTAGCGAGCCTTCAGTTCCTTCTTCTATCTTCGCTAATTTGAAAACTTCTGCATCAGGATTGCCTATCACTTCGCCTTCAAGAATTCCCGCTATTTGAGCTGCTGTAAATTTCATCGTCACAAAAGTATAAAAAAATCAATTTTATAAGTGTTTTTCGTCAAGTAGTTTTGGAAAACATATAAAATACTTGGTTACTGGTTTTGACAACGCTTTCAAATTCAATTGGTCGGAAGCTTCCACTACATCTTCTATAGTTCTGTCTTTCTTCAAAATTCGGATAGGTTCTGCGTCTTTGCTGTATGCTTGATTTTTAATTTTTCCTTTAAAAATAAAATACTTGGCTTCTTGTTGTGTGATATTATTAGCTTTAGCAAAACGAATTGTCATTTCCTCTAAAACTTCTACAGGAAACTTTTCGCTGTTAAGTTTTATTTTTGATAAGTCTCTGTTAATAATCATTTTGCTCAAACTACTCAAAATAAAATCATCATGGCGTTGCCAATTTTTTAAAGCGCTAACAATATCAGAGTCATCTAATTGCGTAAAAGTATCTAAATCAGTATTGGAGAAATTTTCGAGAGTAACTTTATGCTCCATGAAATACTTTAATGGTTTGCTGCATTCGACTTCAATATCTTTATGAAATAATTCTTTGGCTCTTTGAAGCGCTTTGGTCAAAGTCAGTTCGGCAACCAAACTTGTCTTGTGCAAATACGCTTGCCAATACATCAATCGTCTTGCCATCAAGAATTTTTCGATGGAATAAATGCCTTTTTCTTCCATTACTAAAACATCATCCATAACGTTCAGCATCTGAATTAATCGGTCTGAATTTATATTTCCTTCTGCAACACCAGTATAAAAACTATCGCGTTTTAAATAATCCATTCTGTCCATATCTAGTTGACTTGAGATTAGTTGCAACATGAATTTTCGATGATAATCGCCTTTAAAAATTTGTATTGCCAAACTCAATTGTCCATCAAATTCTTCATTCAATTTGTTCATAAACAACAAGGAAATTTGTTCATGATTTACTTCTTCAACAATACTGTGTTCCATTGCATGTGAAAATGGTCCATGTCCAATGTCGTGCAAAAGAATAGCAACATACAACGCATTTTCTTCTTCCTTTGAAATAAAAATTTCTTTATAACGTAGTACTTCAACCGCTTTTTGCATGATATGCATAGCGCCAATGGCGTGATGAAACCGTGTGTGATGTGCGCCAGGATAAACCAAATAGGACAATCCCATTTGCGTAATACGTCGTAATCTCTGAAAATAAGGATGCTGAATTAAATCGTAAATCAACGTGTTTGGAATGGTAATAAAACCATAAATTGGATCGTTGAATATTTTTAGTTTGTTAGTGTAACTCACAAATTGTTGGTTTTAGTAATGATTTAAATTTATACCAATGCTTTAAAATAGTTTAATAATAGTTTGTCATTTTCACGTGTGGGTGTAAAAACTTCGAGTATCATTGGTTTATCGTTTTGTTGAAATAATTTTGCCATACCATTTTCTAGTGAAATACTATCACTTGCGATGGCATAATCAAACTGATACATCTTGGACAAATGCTCCGCCGTTAAGCAATGAGATGTTTCGAAATAAGTGTTGAAAGTTTCTGTTTCTTGGTGTCCGGGTAATATTCTAAAAATGCCACCACCGCCATTATTTATTAAAATAATTTTGAAATTCTTCGGAATATAATTGTTCCAAAGTGCATTGCTATCATACAAAAATCCGACATCGCCAGTGATTAAAACGGTTGATTTTTTACTTCCTACAGCTGCTCCAATAGCTGTCGAAGTACTTCCATCAATTCCACTTGTGCCTCTATTGCAAAACACTTCTATTTTTTTATCAATTTCAAATAATTGAGCATAGCGAATAGCTGAACTGTTGCTAATTTGCAATTGAATTTGTGTTGTTAAGTTTGATAGTACTATTTCAAATGCTTTGAAATCAGAAAAAGGAATTTGAGAAAGATATTCGTTATGCTTGACTTTTCGTTGCGCATAGATATTTTGAAAAGTTATTTTATACTCACTTTCTACCTGTTTTATATGTGGTAAAAACTGTTTAAAAAACTGATTGGGATTTACTTGAAAATGCTTGGTCAAAATTCCAAAAGTATCATAAGCTCTCAATTCATCAATATGCCAATGGTGTTTTGGTTTGTATTTTCTGAGGAACGCTTTAATTCTTTTTGATACAATCATTCCTCCAAACGTGATTAGAATTCGAGGTTGCAGTTTTAAAAATTCTTTTTGCGAAAAAGGAGTAATTACCGTATCGATGTTATTGATAAAACTTGGATGGTGCAGATTTGAAGTTGTTTCGGTCATTACAACAACTGATGGAAACGATGCTAATTGATCTAACCATCTTTGTTCAACGGAATTTGGTTTACATTCGCCAACCAAAATCAAAATTTTACTACTGTGGTTCCAAAGTGTTGAAAACGCAATAATATCATCCACGCCAACCAATCTTGAAACTTTGAAAATGCTAGTCACATTAAAATCCACACTCAGTTTGTTGGTGGTTTCATATAATGGTTCTTCAAACGGCGCATTAATATGCACTGGACCTTTGTGTACAATGGCAACATTAAGAGCTTCATTGATAAAAACATCATTCTCTTCGGATGCTGCTGCGATTAAATTTGCATTGAACAACGAATGATTTATAAATACATTTTCTTGACGAATGGTTTGTCCATCACCAATATCAATTTTATCAAAAGGTCTATCAGCAGAAATAACAACAAAAGGAATTTGGCTGTAAAAAGCTTCAGCAAATGCAGGATAATAATTTAACAAAGCAGAACCAGAAGTGCAAACCACAGCCACTGGTTTTTGAATTTGTTGGGCAATACCTATTGCAAAGAAAGCAGCACAACGCTCATCAGCAATACTGTAACATCTAAATTTTGGATTATTGGTAAAACCAATAGTTAATGGTGCATTTCTAGAACCAGGCGAAATAACAATATCGTGAACGCCTTTGGCATTGCATATCTCGATGATGCTTTG
>JAYVNT010000590.1:0-2605 GCA_043758285.1 Flavobacterium sp. | reverse complement strand
TCAGCCCACAAACCTTGTATTGTCTTGAGTCCCGGTTTTGAAAATTTGCTAAATAAGTTGATTAGCTTTTCTACTTCAAATTTCAAATCTTTTAAGTGCGGTTCTTCTGAAAGTTTTTTGATTATTAGAAAAATTACTTCTAAAAAATATTCTTGTAAGGCAACTAAATCAGTTTTTAAGGAAATTATTGTGTAGCAACCATCTTCGATTTTGTTTTTATTATTTTTAAGTTGACACTGCCGATTGAATTGAACAGATATAAATTCAAGATTGCAATCAATTGATTTTATTTTATTTGAATCTTCACATTTTATGAAGAACATTGGTTGCTCTAAATGAGAAATGCCAATTTTATGATTTTTAATTAATGGTAACGAATCGATTTTAAAACTGCCATCATTATCTAAGGAAAGTGCTTTAAGCCTTTGGAATATGTTAAAAACTGTTTGCATTTTTATTTTTTTATGCCTACAAAGGAGTGAATAAATTCTTCTGGATAATAAATGCCCAGAGTATAAAGATTTTTACTCCCCCATTTAACGGATAATGAATCATCTTTTATTTTAATGTGGTGTATTTGGATGCATAATGAATCTTCAAACCTAACTTTTCTATCACCAGGATATGGTGTGCTTCCGGAGTTTGAAGGACCGGCAAATATGTTATTTAATTTTATTGATTCATTTATCCTTAAAATCTCAGTACCTTTTTTATCTTCCAAAGGATAATTATATCCCATTTCAAAGATATAGGCAAACTTAATTTTTTTCTTGTCAGATAAAAATTTCAAATATTGAATAGTTGAAGATTTGCGTAATGCATCTGGCATATTCATGATTTTAAAGTCTTTCAAAAATTCAACTACTTTATCAATATCAAGTTTAACATACCGATGATTTCTTGCAGGAGTTTTATAATCGTTATAATTTGTGAATTGATAGGAAGTAATAAATTGACTTACAAATGAAATGTTTGATTCAATATGCTGTAAAGCATTCATCTGTCTCCATCCTGAAAGTTTATGTTGTATTATATCCTTGGATAAAATATTATTTCTTGTCGGATTTAATTGGGGACTTAAAATCAATAATTGTTCAAGTTGTTCAAGCGTATTTTCTTTAAGCATTGTTCGCATTATTTCCTCATGCTCTACGTACTCTCTATATTCAATAATGGAATCATTGGGTAGAAAAACTCTACAACTATCAAGATAATTTAGTTTGTAACCAAAAAACCTGCACCGTTGTTGTATAGTATCTGCATTAGATTTCCCAATACTATATCGAGGCATATATGATACCGCTAAACCCTCAACCGTATAACCCCTGTTGAGCATGTCGGCCCCCACTAAAATATGCGATGATCCGTTGCTCCAATCAATTTCTCTTGAACCTTGTATCACTAATTCCATGTTTGTATCAAGTATTGCCTGTAACACCTCTTGTATCACTAAATTAAAAATTGGAGGATTGTCAATTCTTCTTATTGCTTCAATATAATTTCCTTTAAACTCTTTCACAAGTTCTATTTTACTCGGATCAGAATCTGGAAGATTTAGTCTTTCCGCCCAAATATCTTTTAGCTTTTTTACCCAATCATAAAATTGTTTGCTTGCGTCTTGCTCCCTGTCAGCATGAATCATCATCGAAAGAAAATTCTCTTTCTTAAGTATGTTTACAGTAATTGCAACACTCATTAAAAAAAGTTGAAAGGCATCTATTAAGCTTTGAGGACATTCTGATAGTTGATTGTGTTTATGATGATACACTTCTGTATCTGGGATTGTAACTATTAGGTCAGTGTTATCTTCAAAAAAAGTCTTGCCACCGGTATAAGCCTTGCCCGGAGTAAGTACCACATGAAACTTAGGAGAAAGGAGATCCATTATATTTATCAATAGCGGACCTTGAGGTGTAGCTGTATATTGTATATAAGAATGATTTGAAAGTGTTGCTCTGAAATTTAGAATACTTAAATAAGTAGAACTGAATTCATCATCTTCCCAATCTTCGGATTTACTATTTTTTCTTGCATATGTATTTAAACTTGCTTGGTCTGCTTCATCATCAATTATCAAAACACCATTGCTACCTAGTTCCTCCCTCACTTCTGCTGATTTGAATATTTTGGTTAGTTCTTCAATGTGCTTGTAATGTTTTAGAACAGTTATCAAAATAGCAGGCTTGTGTGTTAATTTCAAAGCACTTTGGATTTTGCCATGAACATTTTCATTGATAGAAGGGCTTTGATAAACTTTAAAAAATCTTGCATTATCACCTTCTGTGTGAAGGTCTTTTTTTAAGCGTTTTGTTGTTTGCTCTAATAGATTGACTTTAATACCTGCAAAATAAATTACAATTCGAAATCCATTGTCAAGTGCCAGTGCAGTCAACGTTGTAAAAGACATTGTTTTGCCGCTTTGAACATACCCAATCGCAATACCTGTCGTGTTATTCTTTGTGTTTACAGGGTTTATACATTGAGAAAGAATTTCTGTCGTTTCATTTATCAAATTATCTCTTTCGTCAGAATCAAGTTTTGTTAAGCGACTTATCAAATCTATAGTTCTTATACCAGCTGTAATTTGAAAGTTTGAAACAGTTGG
>JAYVNT010000589.1:0-2610 GCA_043758285.1 Flavobacterium sp. | reverse complement strand
TATGAATAAGGTGCTTGTCCTCCACTAGTCGTATTATTGATAGCTGCATTGCCCTCGCAAGTTTCAGGTGTTATTATAGAGGCAGCATTGAAATAACTTGAAACTACAAGGTTTTGCCTGCTACTGAAAAAATGAGCAACGTCATTGGCATAAACAGTATAAGTGCCATTAGGTAAATTGTTTAATGTGTAATTTGCGGTTTGAATGCTTGCGGAAGTAAAGACTAGTGCATTAGATTTGTATACAGTTAAACTATAAGGAGCCGTACCATTGTTAAAGTTCACGGTTAAAGTTCCGTCGTCTTGGCAACTACTTGTTAAATTGGTTGTAATGTTAAATGACTGTGCTTTACTAAAAGTTAAAGACAGAAAGGTGGCGATGAAAAATAAAAACGTGGTTCGCATGGCTAAAATGGTTAGGTTTTTAATAAATAATAAAAGTTGTAAGTGCTTCGGTTGAACTCGTTTTCACTACTAAAAGTGTTTTAACTCATCAAATGGAAGTCTTATATAGTAGATGCAGAAAAAAAAGAATGTTCCCGAAAAAAATAAAAAAAGTTAGATTACACCTTTTTGTAAATAGTTAATGAGTTACTAATATAGGGCCATTAACTCCATCGGCATGGTTATTTCCTGTTTGATCTTTAATATCGTTTATACCTGGAATTCCAATGCTTAAGTTTTCAAACGAGTTGAATGTGTAGTCTACGAGTAAACCATTAAGAGGCTTTTGCTTTGGATTAAGGTAAATTGTTTGCACATCAGATAAAGAAAGTGCGCGGTTCCAAAGGCAGAAGTCGTCCATTAAAAATGCATTAGTAGTAACTAAAGTATCTCGGTGTATAGTGCCGATTTTAGTATTGTCGAGATTAGGTACGTCTGCTAAAAAAAAATCATTGGTACTACCTCCGCAACAAAATGCAGTTAATGATTGTAGGGTTCCATCTATATAAACTTGAATGCTATTTCCATTGTCGTCGGTTAACACAGCAATATTGTGCCAATTGTTGTCATTGATTGAATTTGCTGGAGTTGTAGCACTTAGTGTTCTTATGGAATTAGAGAATTTTAATCCCGAAAGATGAATTTGTTGTTGTCCCCAATCGGTTCCTCTGTATTCAATTACCCATTGATTGGGATCATTACCAAAAACATTTGGACTAACTCCAATACCTCTGTCTGACATGCCTACAATAGTAAACGACTTACTAAGGTCATTGACTTTAACCCACAGGCTTACTGTGCCTCTTTGTGTATTATAAATAGTAGGCGATAAGTATAACTCTAAATAATCGTCGATGCCATCAAATTGAATGGCAAAATTTGGCTCTTGTATTATGGTGTCTTTTTTTGTAATAGGTTCTGGACAGGTTGCTTTGTCGCATCCTGTCGGGTAATAGAGTATGGATATAAATAATATAATTATCCAGGTGCTTTTTTTTACAAAAAGAAGAATGTTGTATTTCGACATGATAATTAAAAATGATAGGTTAATCCTAAAGAAACGCCGAAGATGTTTCTTTGTCGAGTATAAAGGTATTTAGAGCTTATGATGGAACGAATGTCATATGAATAATAAACACCAAGCTGTGCAAAAACTTGATCTGTGATATTGTAAAGTGCTTTAATGTCAGCAAGCCCCCTATAAGTATATTTATAAAAACTTAGTTCTTCTGTTAAGTTAATGACATCGCCAGTATTTACCTTACTTAATGTTTTTCCTGAAGTTTGGAGTAACGTACTTATGCTAATACCTACTTTTGCTAGAAAGGAAAATTTAGATTGTCCTTTATTAAACCAGTAACCAGAGGTTATATTAATGTCGAGGTATTGGTATTTGTTAATATTGTTGAAATAGATACTTGCAGAATCACTATACTTAAATTTATCTCTGTAGATAGAATAAAAAACGCCGACTTCGGAATGTATTTTTTTTGGAGAATAGGCCACAGTTAATCCATATGAATTATTGAAATCTGGACGTGTTGTTTGTTTAACAGTGTTAAGGTGTTTCTTGCAATCTTCGTCAGGACAATCATCATCGTGGTCTTTGTTTGTAGATATTCCTGCAATGATAGATAAATAAAAAGGACTTTCTTTTTTTGTTATAAAGGTATGAACGTAAATAGTTTTATTTACAACAACAGGTTCTTCGTACAAATATATTGTATCGGGAGTTTCTGTAGTTAACGATAAAGAATCTTCGCTTTGAGCAAAACAAATAGTACTCATTAAAAGTAGTACTGTAATAATTGAAAATTTCATAAAAACTTACTTTCTCTTTTTCTTCTTTACACTAACTGTGTCGTAGGTAAAAACAGTATCTCTTTTGTAAAGGATTACTTTCTCTACTGGTTTTTTGGGTTGAGTTTTTACCTCTTTAGGTGTTTGAATAATTAGAGGAGTGCTTATGGAGTCTTTTACTACTGAGACGATCTTTATTTCTTCAACAGGTGCTTTTTCATTTTTAATATTGGAAGAAGTGTTGTTCTCTTTTAAAGTTGAATTCGCTTCGGTGCTTTTTTTATTTTCTTTAGTAAGGTTGTTATCATCCTTATCTTTAGTATTAATTACAGGGTTGGTTGAAGTATTATTTTCAATAGGAGCATCC
>JAYVNT010000588.1:0-2611 GCA_043758285.1 Flavobacterium sp. | reverse complement strand
CAAAACAATCGTAAGCCACGGTCTAACAATTTCTCCTTTTTCATTTAAAACCCAGATGTCTAACAAGGTATGGTCTGCTTGCCAGATAGCGTTGGAGGCACTACTGTCATGCCTAAAAAGTAATTCAAATTGTTGCTTATACGCCTTGCTACCTTTTTGGGCAAGGGTAAATAAATTGGCAGGAATTGCTTTGATTTGTTGATAAACCCAGCGGTAAGAGGGAGATGGAAGTGAGTCTTTTTGGCAAATGGTTTGAATACGTCTATGAATATTGCTGACAGTCATTGGAGGTTTCTGTAAGGCAAATGCTTTGACTAATTCTACTGACGACTCAGAGAAAACTTGATGTTTATTTTCATCGGAACGCTTCTTTCTTTCCAAAGAACTTATCCCATCTCGCTGAAAAACCTTTTTCCAATGTTGAAGGGTTCTTATAGGAATATCGTGATATTTAGCAACCGCACTTATCGAAGTTCGATTTTGTAAGATGGGTTCAATAATTCTATACTTTTCGAGGGATGTTCGTTTTTCCATTTTACTAATTTTTAAGATAAAATGTACTTATATACTCCATTTTAAACCATCATTTATTAAGTAACAAAAATATAGAGTAATTGCAGGTAAGAATGTTACAGTTATTATAAAATAAAGTCTATAATTGGGATTTCATCAAATAAGTAATACCAGAACACATTTACAATATTTTGGTGGAACAATTACCCAAAATGTGTCGCCTACTCAAAGGATGTAAACAGCTGATAATGAACATTATCAACTTCTACAACCATTTATTGATGTTACAAATCTTAGATAGTTGTGCTACGATATCGGAACAAAAAGAGACATGGAAACTCATTTTGCAAACCAATACGCATACCTGTTCGCATATCAATCTAAAAGAGGAACGCCGCCCGAATTCTTTTGACTTTGGCAAACAGGAAGAAGAATTAATTTTTGACTTGTATAAGTTATCAAAAATAAAATTAAGTCGCTGATAATTGCTCAAACGTGATTTTATTCGATTCGAAAAATTCTACGGAAGTCGTGGGGAATTTTTGACTTTTCTTTAGTTGCAACCAACTTTATTAGAATATCTCTTTTTAAAGGAGTCGTAATGAAACTCTTTCTTTTCTTTAGTTGTAACCAACGTGCCGCCTACCCCCACCCCCTTTTATTTAATACTTAGCGCATCGTTTAGAATGGAGAATGATTTCAGTTTAGCCTCTAAATCAAAGATGTGGGAAGCTACCATCAATTCATCAATCCTCGTTTCATCAATAAATTCTGAAATACTGTTTCTAATCGTCTCTTGACTTCCAACAAACGTACACGAAAGCATCTTATTTATGGCGTTTCTCACTTCAGGAATTTGATAACTCTCTGGGATTGAACTTGCTGGACTTAATGGTTTACGTTCATTTGTGATGATTCCAACAAACAAATTCAATAAACTGTTAAACAAAGATTTCGCTTCTTGGTCAGTATCAGCCGCAATAACATTTACGCAAGCCATCACGTAAGGTTGCTCCAAAACGGCGGAAGGTTTAAAATTATCCCGATATATTTTGATAGCCGCTCGTAATTGAGCTGGTGCAAAATGGGAAGCAAAAGCATAAGGAAGTCCCATTTCTGCTGCCAAGTAGGCACTGTCAGTACTGGAACCTAACATCCATAGCGGAATTTCTAACCCTTCGCCTGGAAACGCCCTCACTTTGGCAGTTTGATTTTTAGGGCTAAAATATCGTTGTAATTGTTTAACATCAGCCGGGAAAAACTGGGCATTATCAATATTATTTCTTCTTAAAGCTATTGCGGTAGGTTGGTCAGAACCTGGGGCTCGACCTAATCCTAAATCTATTCTATTTGGATAAATGCTTTCTAAAGTGCCAAATTGCTCTGCAATCACCAAAGGACTATGATTTGGCAACATTATTCCGCCTGAACCTATACGAATAGTATTTGTTTTTCCAGCAACGTGACCAATCAACACTGAGGTGGCAGAACTGGCAATATATTCCATGTTGTGATGTTCTGCCATCCAGAAACGTTTATAACCTAAGGATTCGATGTGTCTGGCGATTTCGACGGTATTTGAGATAGCAGTTCTGTGATTTCCTCCTTCCACAACAGTCGCTAATTCCAATACAGAAATGGGTATTTTTGTCATTGTGTCTATTTACTTTCTTTGATAACACTAAAGCGTATTTGAAAAGTTTCTATATTTTTTAGTGAACTTTCAATAAAAATTGAGCGCCTAAATAGCCGCTCAGTTTTATCTGCACAATTTTATTTATTTAATTCTAACTGCCTTCGTTTTGAACATCCTCATCAACGAACCTTTTAAAGTGACATTATCTTCTATTTCAAGGGTCGTGTTTAAATCAAACCCCAACATTTTGAAATATATGGTTAGCTTTTTAGAAGTCTCTTCAATTTTATCAATTGTAATAGTTTTATTATCCGTTTTTGCTGCGATTACCCCTACTATTTTTCTGTGGCATGATCCATAAATTATATGGTAGTGGTTTAAAATGTATGCTCTGTTTTTACGAGTGAGCCAAACTTATTTCTGAGAAAGATATAAGCCTTTATGATTCCATAATGCATATCA
>JAYVNT010000587.1:0-8204 GCA_043758285.1 Flavobacterium sp. | reverse complement strand
ACCAGCTCTCACACAGGTTTCAAAACGACCCAAAAGTAGAAAAGCTATTCATTTATTTAAACATTTATAACTAACTAAAATGAAAAAATATTTAATCTTTACAACAATTACTTTATTAGTAATTAGTTGTTCCAAAAGCGATAGCAATTTGCAAACTTCATCAATAGTAAATTCATTAAAAGGGAAATGGAAACTTGAAGCTCAATTGTATTATGATAATCAGAGTTCAAATTTTGTACATCCTGTTACTAACTTTTATTATTTAGAAATGTTTATAGACGGCACTTTTAATTCTGATTATTATGGGGTATATAATGGATATAATTCCATCAATAACACTAATTATTTAGGAGGTACTTTTACAATAAACCAAAGTAATATTATCACTTTAACTTTTAAATCTAATAACCATCCAGATAAAATTTTACAGAAAAAAATTAGTAATTATAATACTACTACCCTCGATTTATCTGATGATTTAACTCCAAATAATCAAATGTGTATAGAAGGATGTGGTGAACGATTTTCTAAAGTTTATAATAATTAATTATTGCTAATGAACCTGAGTTTACCCATCGCCTTCTGCCTTTTGCCTTTATTAACCTGACAGTACTTCTCATAGTATTTTTAATCAAATATCTTGTCGATTATATTCTACTTTATAAATCGAATTCCTATTTGCGAAACCGAAAGTTTTTTGTGCCGGTAGTAAGCAGCATTATTTATCCTTTTTTCTCAAGTTTGGTTGGAGTTTATTCGCTCTTTGGAAGCTTTAGCTGGAAAGGAAGAACTTTCAAAAAATAAAATTCCAAAATTACTTTGATGGTTTTGAATAAAATATACTATTTTTATTCCTTAACAAATTTACTCACAAACGTTTCCTCGCCCACAAAAGCTTGAAGGATATACATTCCGCCAGACAGTTTCTCAACATTAATTTGATTACTACTTTGTTCTTGCTCCAGCACCGCTTTACCTGTTAAGTCAGTAACAATCATTTTATCAAATACCAAGTTAGCACTAACCTGAATTATTAAACTTGATGATGTGGGATTAGGGAATATCTTTAGTGAATTAGCAACAAAAGTATTAGTTCCCAAAGCATCTGGAGCCAATTTTACTACCCAATAATCCCTACTTCCATGGTTTCCTGTTACATCTTGGTTAGTAGAATTTGAATAACCTGCTACTATATAACCTCCATCTGTAGTTTGTTGAATGCTATTAGCAAAATCAACCCCATTTCCTCCTAATGTTTTTTGCCATTGAATAACACCTGTGTTTGAAAGTCTGATTACCCAATAATCATAACTTCCATGATTTCCTGTTACATCTCCGTTAATTGATTCCGCATAACCTGCTACTATATAGCCCCCATCAGTAGTTTGTTCAACGCTTCTGGCATAATCTGTACCAGTGCCTCCTATTGTTTTTTGCCATTCGATGATTCCGGTACTAGTGAGTTTAACTATCCAATAATCATATCCATGATTTCCTGTTACATCTCCATCATACGAATCAGAATAACCTGCAATTACATAGCCCCCATCAGCAGTTTGTTTAATGCTGTAAGCTTGATCAAAACCCGTTCCTCCCAATGTTTTTTGCCATTCGATAGTACCCGTACTAGTAAGTTTGACAACCCAATAATCTTCAAATCCATGAAATCCTGTTACATCTCCGTTATTTGAACTAGTATAACCTGCGACTATGTAGCCTTCATCAGCAGTCTGTTCAATGCTATAAGCATAATCATTACCCGCTCCTCCTAATGTTTTTTGCCATTGAATGCTACCCGTGTTTGAAAGTTTAACAATCCAATAATCATAACTTCCATGATTTCCTGCTACGTCACCATCATTTGATTGAGTGCATCCTGCTACTATATAGCCCTCATCAGCTGTTTGTCGAATGCTCTGAGCAATATCAAGACCAGTACCTCCCAATGTTTTTTGCCATTCAATATTACCCGTACTGCTGAGTTTGACTATCCAATAATCATTGTTTCCATGGTTTCCGCTTACATCTCCATTAATTGAAGATGTAAAACCTGCAATTATATAGCCCCCATCAGCAGTTTGTTGAATGCTATAAGCGTCTTCATCAACAGTTCCTCCCAAAGTTTTTTGCCATTGGATGATACCCATACTGGTGAGTTTAATTATCCAATAATCAAAATTTCCATGATTCCCGGTTACATCTCCATCATTGGAACTACTTTCTCCTGTTACTATATAACCCCCATCAGTAGTTTTCTGAATACTCCGTGCAATATCAGAATTGGTTCCTCCAAGTGCTTTTTGCCACTCAATTGTCGGAGCTTGTGAAAAACTAATTTGAACTATTAATAAAAGAATAAAGTAAAAATTTTTCATGTGTTAGATATTTTGGTGATAAAAATTTGTTTTGTGCTTCCTTTATTAGAATTTGATAAAAATACTAGAAAAAATCGAATAAAAATTTATTGCAATAGAATTAAACTTGTATTAATTAAAGTTAAAGATGAAGGCACATTCAATTACTCCTGCTTAATAATCACAGGCAACACAAACTGTGTTTTCACAGGAATCCCCCTCTTAATCGCAGGATTTACCCTCGGAAAATCAACCAATCGAGCACGAAGAATACTGTCAATTTTAATAGTATCATACGCCACAGAATCTTTAGAAAACTGCGGTTCAAATTCCATAGAAGCATTAGGAAAAACAGTAACCCTCACCTCAATAGTATCCAATTGCGGAAACATACTCGATAGCGTATCAACAGCCAACTTTTGTTGAATAGCAGTAGTCAAAAATTCAAAAAAACACTGCTTTCGTTGCGCTACATCCTTCAGTTTTTCACAATCCACCACCGATGGATACTCATCCACTTCATTCCAATTGATTTCCTTCAATTGTTTCTCCAGCAGCACTTTTTCATTCGGAACTTGCTTCTCAAAGTATTGACAAGAGTATAAAAGTATCAGTAATAATAGCGGTAAAAGTCTTTTCAAAATTTACTTTTTGGAGTTTAAATAATCCGAATAACGTTTATCAAACCATTCCTGTTTGGTGCGCTGCGCACCTTCCTTTTGGTCTTTATACAACAATCCCAGTTTCTCCGAATAAATTGCTATTTTAATAGTATAAGCATAAAACTCATCTTGAGTAAGCATAACAGTTTCGTCTTTTTGCTTTTTAAAGAATTCAAAAAACAAAGCATCAAAATCGTTCTTATCATACGATTGAACTTCTTTTTTACACTTTTTATAAATCGCTTCCTTTACATTGATATCAGGGTCATTAGTCACTTTCCCCTGAGCCAATAAAGTATTGGTTGTAACCAAAAATAAAAAAGTAAAAACTACTATCCGAGTTGTTTTTGTTATAATCATTTTCAAAAATACTAAAAAAATTTATTTAATAAACTTAGTGCTAAATTCTTCCCATTTCAGAATATAAATTCCCTTTGACAACGATATATCTAAGTCATTTATTCCGTTTTTCAACGTCAATCTTTCTAATTTTTGCCCATGAATGGAATAAATATCGACATCCAAATCATGTAGCAAACCCGAACAATAAATTTGATTAGAATTCATTTGAAAAACCTCAGTTTTTGGAACCTCAATACTAGAACCATTTAAAGTTTCATTCTGGAACAACCAAAGATAAGCTGCCGAAAATTCTCCTCGCCAATAACTTTCAGTATGAGTTCCATAAGAATCTATTTTTGTAAATATGTTTGCATTAGAAACTCCTTTACCTACCAAGTTATTTTTTACTGTTGTCATATCTGGAACCATATCCGTATCTTCATTCTGCCCACACACAAAATACATTCGAAGATTAGAAACATCTGTTGTTGCTGTTGTGATATAATTATTTAACTGCGTGCGTGCAAACCAAAATGCGTGACTAAAAACACCAACCTTAGCAAAAAGGTTTGGATATTTTACTGCCCCATAAGTAGAAATCAATGCTCCCATTGAACTTCCAATTAAAGCATTGTACTCAGGTTGTGGTCTAGTTCTAAAATTAGAATCAATATAAGGTTTTAAAGTTTCGCCCACAAATTGCATGTATAAATCTCCCTGCCCACCACCATAACTTGTATTTATCCATGGCGAATATTCGTTTAACCGTTCTGAACCTCCATTATCAATTCCAACTACAATAGCTCCATAATTCCCTTGCGAATGAAGCGTGTTTAAGGTTTCGTCTATTTGCCATTCACCCGAAAAAGAGGTAGCATTGTCAAACAAGTTTTGTCCATCTTCCATATACAAAACTGGATACGTTTTTGTGGTTGTATAATAATCCGGCGGTAAATAAATCCAAATTTTTCTATTCCTATTCAATTGAGGCATAAAAAAAGCATTATTCAAAATTTGTACATTCGCTGCAGCAGTACTTGAACTTCCAGAGCCAGAAATGTCTTCCCAAGATTGTATCGTTAAATTAATTGTCTGAGGATTTCCTGTAAAAGTGAATGACCGATCTGGCAAATAACCTCCAGAGGCATTACCTTCAACAGTTGACCAACTTCCTCCTCTCGTAAATTTATATTGAACACTTCCTGTTCCTTCTGGAATAATTACTTGTCTTGCACCAAATCCGTCTGGTTGCAAAAGATATTGCGTGTTAATTTGGTCCCATCCGTTGATACTTCCGATTAAATAAATAGACGACCCAGCTGGTGTATTATTTGGGACAGAAGTTACTCTCAGAGTCACTTGAGCATTTGAAACATAATACAAAAGCATGATTAACAATAAAGCGGATTTTTTCATTTTTAATCTTTTTGCTAAATTAAGTAAAAAACAATTGGGAATGGAGTATAAGCAAAAAAGCCATCCACAATAAAGTGGAAAGCTTTTCATTGGTCTAACTACTAAACCGCGCTACGAGTTACAAAGTCGTAGCAAAACAACACAACTAATCTTAAATGCTTTCTGGGCAAAAAAGGTTTTCATTTCTGAAAACCTTTTCCCAATTTCGCGGTCTGGACGGGACTCGAACCCGCGACCCCATGCGTGACAGGCATGTATTCTAACCAACTGAACTACCAAACCTCTGCTTAATTGCGGTTGCAAATATACAATCGTTTTTGAAATCTACAAGTGTTTTTTATTAAAAAAATAGTTAACTAAAATCATTTCAACCAAACAGTTGCTTTTCAACCAAATAAGTAGTTAATATCTTTTCAAAACTATCTTCAACAGCCACAGGAACATACTTTATTTTATTCTGTGCACAAGTCATTGCTAAAGTTTTAAAATAACCACTAACCTTTTCTTCATAAGCTTCTTTGACAGTATCCGCAAAAATATTAATCTCCTCCCCTGTTTCTAAATCAATAAATTTACGAGGCGCATTATCAAAATTAAAATTGATTTCAGTTTTTTTATCGATAACATGAAAAACAACTACTTTGTGTTTATTGTGTTTCAAATGTTGTAAAGCATTGAAAAGTGCCTCGCTATTACCAGTTTGAAACATATCAGTAAACAAAATAATCATCGAACGTCTATGCACTTTTTCAGCTATTTGATGCAAAAATGTAACCGTATCAGTGTTTTTAGAAACCTTTTGGTTTTCTAACAAGTTTTCCAATTTATTTAAAATCATTCGATGATGTCGATCACTTCCTTTTTCAGGCGCATAATATTCATAAGTGTCTGAATAAACACTTAAGCCAACAGCATCACGCTGTTTCTTTAATAAATTCATCAAAACTGCCGAAGCTAAAACCGAAAAACCAATTTTGTTATGATAGAAAAGTTCCTCATTTTTCAACTTTGGATAATGCATCGAAGACGAATTATCGATAATCAAATGACAACGAAGATTGGTTTCTTCTTCATATTTTTTTGTGTATAATCTATCTGTTTTTGCAAATAATTTCCAATCTATATGCTTGGTACTTTCGCCTGAATTATACACTTTGTGCTCGGCAAATTCAGCAGAAAAACCATGAAACGGGCTTTTGTGCATTCCCGAAATAAATCCCTCCACAACTTGATTGGCTAACAATTCAAGATGCTGAAAGCTAGATATTTTTTCTATTTGTGATTCAATGTTCATCTTCCAAAGATAATTAATTTAGTAAATAAAAAAGGTCCAACTTTCGTTGAACCTTTTGAATATTTTTATTTGTCAATTACAACAAGGCGTCAATAGCATCTGTATAAGTTTTCTTTGGAGCAACGCCAACTTGACGACCAACCACTTCTCCATTTTGAAAAACTAAAACTGTTGGAATGTTACGCACTCCGTATTTTGCGGCAAACTCTTGGTTGGCATCAACATCAACTTTTCCAACTGTTGCTTTTCCTTCATATTCTGTTGCGATTTCGTCGATAACTGGACCAACCATTCTACATGGTCCACACCAAGCTGCCCAAAAATCTACTACTACTGGTTTATTTGATTTTAATACTACTTCATCAAAAGTAGCATCTGTTATTGCTAAAGCCATAAATTATATTTTTAAAATTATTTTATCAATTTGATGTCAAAATTAGGCAATTTATTTGGTAACAATGTAATAAAAAAATCAGTTTTGACTATAAAATCATTATCAGAACTGATACCTCAGCTTATTATCAGTCAAAAAAAAAATCATTAATATTTTCCTTTAGTAGATTATAATTTTATAATTCGTTCAAATTTTTCTCGACCTGTTGCTGTATTGCCTTTAGTATTTAATCCGTATTTTTTAGAAGGTCTATTCCACCAAGAGCTTGCAGATGGATGTGGCACTGATCCTATAAAAGGCAATTGCTTTCTTAACTTATCTGTTGTGTTTAATTTAAAATCGTTGTAAGCTTTACTGCTTACGAATATGATTTTAGTTGGTTTAAGAATTTTTATTAAACCTAATAAATTCTCTAAAGCAATTTCGCTATCTACTGAACTTACATTAATAGAATCTCCTGCCGTTTCTGAAGGTCTTTGAAAATAATTTATATACGCACAAACTTCAAAAAGACTGACATCGTTATATACGTTCTTAAAGGATTTTTCTAAATTGTAAAAAATACTCATTCCACCTTTTGAAATTTTATTCATCTGATAATGATTAACTACCGATCTGGTATTAATCCAACTTTTACTTTTAATAATTGAGTATACTTTTTCAGAATTAAAATACCAATCATTAGCTGAAAAAGCATTATTATTTTCTTTAGGTAAATAATGACTTTCTGCAATAATTAAAATTTTGGGAATTGATATATCATAATCTTTTCCTATATGTGGCAAGTAACAATTGTGGTTCTGTAAATGATTTAAGTTATCTAATAACCATTCATCATATTTAGAGATTATTTCCATTTTTTTTTATTAATTTAGTTTAAAATTCACCTGTAATTTATCTAAATCTTGAAGCAATTCAGTTGAAATTTTGATTTTCAATTTTCTACTTGGTAAAGAAACTCTTGTCTTTACTAGATTTTCCATCTCCGAAACCGGAATTTCAATCTCTAAATCATCAATACTTTCGCTATCGAAAGTCTCGAAATCTACCGTTGGTGGTTTTAGAGGAACTTCAATTAGTTTTTGATTTTTTTCAATTTCAAAAATCTCAAAATCTATACTTTTATCTCCCTTGTTATCTTGGAAAACCTTATTAAGTTTTGCGATTAAATCCTGATTAAGATCTTCAATATTAAGCTTTATAGAGACTTTTTTTGAAATTTTATCTAACACATCTTGTAGCTGTTGAACGTCAAAAACATCAATTTTCGGTTCGGTAGGCTTACCTGTCTGTTTATCTATCCATCCTTGCTTTATTAGAGTTTTTAAAAACACGAATTGATTTTGTCCTAAAATATTTCTGTAATCCAGATATGCCTTATCAAAAAGCCTAAATTCATGACTATCCTCATATCCTTCAATCAAAAAAACGCCCCAACCTTTGTTGTTCTTTGTTGTTCTATGTTCAACTTTAGTTACAATTCCACCAAAAAAAAGAGTTTTACCAAGTAACTCATTTAGGTTTTTAAGTACTTCAAATTTTGAACAAAACCTATCTATGGTATGTTTGAATTCATCCAACGGATGTCCAGAAATATAAATTCCTACAACTTCTTTTTCTCTAGAGAGCTTTTCCATTGCACTCCATTCCTCACATGGAGGAACAATAGGTTCGGCAATTTGAACTTCGCTAGCATCACCAAACAAACTCACTTGCGACGAATTTTCATTCTCCTGAAATTT
>JAYVNT010000586.1:0-8209 GCA_043758285.1 Flavobacterium sp. | reverse complement strand
ATTGCGAACATTGGGACAACAATTAACTATTTTTGAAGAAAAACTAACCAAAGGATTTCCAATAATCGTTGCAACAATTGAAGAAAGAGTGGTTGGATTTGGCTATTATAGTGAGTTTCGTTTTCGGGAAGCTTATAAATTCACAGTGGAACATACCGTTTATGTGATGCCAAATGAACATGGAAAAGGCATTGGAAAGGAGCTCCTTCAAAACCTAATTGATTTGGCTAAAATTCAAAAACTTCACACAATGATTGCTTTTATTGATTCTGAAAACGAAAGCAGCATTGCTTTTCATGAGCAGTTTGGATTCACAACAGTAGGAATTATTAAAGAAAGTGGTTTTAAATTTGAGCGATGGTTGCACAGTGTGATTATGCAATTGATGCTGGAATAAACTAAATTATATCAATCCCATTGTCTTCTAGTATTTCTAAAAGATAACTGCTTTGATTAGGATTGTATTTTTCTATTCCGCTTTGATACCATTTAGAAATAACATCAATTTGAAAAGCGGTATAATCATCATCATTTATACTTATACCAAGCATTCCGGCTAGAAGAAAGTCTTCAAGAACTTTATTGGTAACTATAAGTTTAGGAATTCCATGAATAACTTTTCCGTTCATTCGTTCATAATCTGTCCGACCTTGGTTGAAACCAAAGACAAAGGTTTCATTTTGTTGTTCTAGTATATTTAGGTAAGGATTTAAACCATTATTATATCCTTTTGTATAATCTTGTCTGTAGGCGGGGTTAAATATATCTTTCATGTTAAGTCTTGTGTGGTATTGACTATTTTATTATTCAAAATTAACAACTATATTTTTATTAATAAATTAAAATCGTTTAAAGGATGAAAAACTCTTCAAATCACAACCTAAAGGGAGTTTGTCGATAGATTAAAACAAAAAACCTGATGAAATTCATCAGGTTTAAAATTATAAAATACATGAATTCTTATTTATTTCCCATTAATCCATCCAACAATTGCTTCATCTGTAGGTAAAACTCTGGGAGATAAAACTTTTTCTAGTTTGCCCTGTTCGTTGATTAAATATTTTTGAAAGTTCCACTCTACTTCGCTATCTTGCAATCCATTTTTACTTTTTTGTGTTAAGAATTGATATACTTTATCCATGTCGCTTCCTTTTACCGAAATCTTACTCATCATCGGAAAAGTAACGCCATAATTCATTTCGCAAAATTTAGCAATCTGTTCATTACTTCCTGGCTCTTGTGAACCGAAATTGTTAGCTGGAAAACCAACAATTACGAAATTAAGGTCTTTGTATTTTTTGTATATGGCTTCTAAATCTTTATATTGGGGTGTTAGTCCACATTCAGAAGCGGTATTAACCACAAGTATTTTTTTTCCTTTAAGCGAGGCAAAGTCAAATTCCTTGCCATATAAATCCTTTACCTTAAATTGATAAATAGTTTGAGCTGAGATAACGGTGGTTGTTTCCATTTTTTTTGATGTTGTTTTATTATTTTGTGCCTGATTTTGGCAACTCCAAAATAGAACTAGTCCAAGACTTAGTAAAAATATTTTTTTCATTGTTAAAATTTTTTCAAAATTAAACATAATTTTTTCAAGATTGTGTTATACAATTCCTAAAGTTTGTTACTACTAAAAAAAGCTCAGCGATATAGGTATCACTGAGCTTCCAACAACATAACAGAAAAATTAAATTTCTATTACAAACAAAGACCAAACAAAACAAATTTTATTAGAACTTATAAACGATTTTACTTTTAATAAATAGAGGTGTTCCGGGTGTAAAATGAATTTCGGTTACCGATTGAGGTTCATTTTGCAATCTCGACTCGGTGGCAAACTGGGTTTCGTTCCAAGCTGTGTTAAATATATTTTCAGCCGATATCCCAAAAATAAAGTTCTTGATTTCATAATTTATATTCAAATCGGATATAAAATATCCTTTCGCAGTGATTGAATTATCTTCATTAGCTGAGCGCGATTTTAAATAGCGATAGTGAAAACCACCCGAAAAATGATTTAAATTAATAACGTTAAAACCACCAGTTGAAGTAAAGTCTGGTGCCAAAGGAACATAATCTTTTCCTAAAGGTTCGTCAATACTTCTAGCATGAGTGTAATTTAAATCGGTGTCAAAAAACAACCATCTATTTAATTGAAAACGCAATCCTAAATCTGCTCCCATTCTCCTTGTTTGTCCACTTGGTTCAACAATTCCTGCATCGCCAACATATACAAATTCTTGCTCTAAATATAGATACCATAAAGCGGCAGTAACCACCATTTTAGGCAATGGTTTAAAAATAGTTCCTAAATCAGTTCCAAAAGCAGTTGGCAATATTTTTTTCCCTGTTTGTTCTACCACAACTCGTGTATCATTAGAATGAAAACCTAAACCAGATTTTAAAAACAACTGAAAGTTATTATTTTGAGAATAGATAAAATTTAGTTTTGGTGATACTTTGAATTTATCTTCAGATTGTGGTTGAAACGTGGCGGCTAATTTATTTTCATAATAAAATTTGAAATAATCAACTCTAATCGCTGGATTTATCTTTAGTTTCCCAAAATCAAATTCAGCATTTACATAAGAAAACATATTGTTCTGATTGATGTCGCCAAGTTTTAAAGTTTCTAAAGTTGTATATCTTCCTAATGTATGAGACAATTCAGTATCGTTAGTCGCATCAGCTCTATATCCTAAACCAAATTGATAGGAAGCATTATTTTTTTTGGTAGATAATTCAGCATTAAAACCATAGATATTTCGTTTTTCTTTTTGTCTGATTTGATCACCATTTATTGGGTCTTCAAGAAAAAAAGTAAAGTTGGAATACAATTCAAAATCATAATACGAATAAAAGGAATTGGCTTTTAAGTAAGTGCCTTCCGAAATGGGTTTTACAATTGTAAAATTGACATTTGTTCTGGAAGTATTGCCACCTTCAGTATCGTCTACTGCACCAAATCTTGAAATGGTTCCGTTGTCTACTAATCGTTGCGGAATTTGTCCTGAAGCATTCCACTTGCTAGCAAAACGGGATACTTGCACTGAAAATTTACTATTGTCAGCAAAGACATTGGTATATTTTCCAAAAAGGTTACTACGTTTAAAATTTTGTGGTGAGTCAAATGGTCCATCGGTCAAAATATATTCGGTCGCAATAAAAGCATTTTGCTTACTGCTTTTTTCCAATAAATTAAAAACACCAACGGTTCTCAATGTATTAAACTGTCCGAGTTCAGCACTAACCGTGCTATCATCAAACTTTTCTTTAGTTTGAAAACTTACATAACCCGCGGTGGCAAAATCGCCTTTGTTGGCATAATAAGTTCCTTTTCCGAAATCTATTTTATCAACAGTTTCCGGTATCACAAAATGCAAATCAGCATATCCTTGTCCGTGTGCATGTGAAACCATATTTACAGGCATTCCGTCAACCGAAACGGCGATGTCTGTACCGTGATCGATGTCAAATCCGCGAAGAAAAATTTGTTCTGCCTTTCCACCACCAGCATGTTGTCCTATAAATAAGCCAGGAACTTTTCGCAAAATCTCTTGCGATGAGTTTACTGGATTAGTTGATAAATCTATTTTTGAAATCACATTCATAGCAGTCATCTTTGGTTGAATTACAACTTGGTCTAATTTATAAATATCTTCTTGTAATGCTATGGCACTATCGCTATCGGTAACTGTATAATTTAGTTTCATATAGCCCAAAGCCGAAATTACCAATTCATCATTAATAGTTGTTTTGTCGATATTGAAGATACCAAATTCATTGGTGTGCGCATGAGTTTTTGATGATGCGTTAAAGATGTAAGCATTGTCAATTGGATTTCCGATACTATCTTTTACGATTCCTTTGCGCAACTGACTGTAAGAGCAGATTGTGAAAATTGCAAATAAATAAGAAAAAATGTATTTCATAATTTATTGTTTTTTTAAAATTGGTTTAAACCTCAAAATTTTATTACTACTTTTTGATCGTTTAAACTTCTTTTTTGTGTTGGTTTATGACTTTAATTTTGCTGATTGATGATAATTTCAATTTAATATATCTAATCCTATTTATTTTGTTCCTTTTTTGATTGTTTATTTCAAGAGTAAGTCCGCCCAAATAATGTGTTAAACGGTACATTACTATTTGGATAGTACTATTATTTTTTGTAATTTTTTACTGGTTTTTCAATACAACCTGAATGAAGCTGAAATACCTAAGAATAAATAAAATTATGTTTACACATAAAGTATTTATGGTAGTATTGATGTTTAAGATAAAAAAAGGCACCTATTTCTAAGTGCCTTTTTCTTCTCAAAATTTTAATATTACCAAGCAGAATTAAGATATGGGAAAGAACCTAAAAAGGGTTTGTCGTTTCCATTCACATGATCAGAGGTTAACCCGGGATTATCTCCTCCAGTTGGTCCACCAAAAATCAGCAACAGTTCAACATCAATAACATCATCAGTCAAAGCTCTTCCAGTTAATACATTTGTACCATCAAAAAAGGTTGTTGGTGCTGTTTTGCTAACATTTAAAACATCTGTAGATAAAATACTTGTTAATGTTGTTGCATCAAGACCTAACGCATTTGTTGTGTAACCTGGATTTAATGCTAATAATCTGGATTGAAATACAGATTGATATGCTGCACCCATTTGTGAAGGAATTGTTCCGTTAAATGCATCTTTCGGTGCTCCAGGACCTATAAATACAGTATTAATGGCTGGTCTAGCCATTTGATCTTTTTGTACAAAAGTTCCAGCAAAATTGATACCATATTGACCAAAACCTTCTCCTTTTAATGAGTTTGAAGCCGTGTTATCATCATTACTACAGCCAACAAATAAGGCAGTTGTAACTAACAAACTCAAAACTATTTTTGTGATTTTAATTGTTTTCATAATTTTTACTTTTTAAGATAGTTACAGTTTTGATTTAGTTTCAGCCCAAACATTAATTGTTGATGAAGAACCTAATAATGATTTAGGAAGTTCAATAATTAAAGAAAGTACATTTGTACCCGCAAATGTATCATGACCAGGATTATTAAATCCAGTTGCTTGACCAGCTATTATGGCTTTAAAACGACTTAAATCAAAAAAGAATGGATCATCTCTTGGACCAGCAAAGAATTTCATTCCGTTTTGTTGGGCAGTTATTCCTGTTTCACCATATTTAGAAATTTCAACACTTCCTGCTGTTGCAATAGTTTTAACAGTACTCGTAGTTCCTGTTGTTCCAGGTGATACTGGACCAAAGAAATACATCTTGTCGTTTTTTCTAATTGCTTGGATTACCAAATCTTCTACATTATCTCCATTGTTGTCAATGTTGATTTCTGTTAAAACATTTTCGCTAAATGCAGCTGTAGCTGTAGCACTTGGAGACAATAGTCCTTGAGTGTTTACAACAAATACCATGTTGTTTGTGTTTTCACCTTGAAAGGCATACACATCGGTAATGTCTGATGCATTACCAGTTACTGCTGGCGCATCAGCATGATCCGCAGCAATAAAAATTAGACCTGAAATCGCCACCAGCGACAGACCTAAAATTAATCTAGTTTTTTTCATTATTGTTAAATTTTGACGTTAATATTTATTAATCTACGAGACAAAATAACTTTTGGTTTAAAAAATTGCAAAAAAAATTAATATTATTATTTTTAGTAAAAGTTACTTATTTTTACAATCAATATATATTTAAAAAAAAAGCTATGACACAAGAAGAATTATTACCCTTACTGATTAGAAAAGAAGAAAGGGCTTTTACCCAACTGTACGATATGTATTCCAAAAGTTTGTTTAGTATAATAACTAATTTGATAAAAGACCGTGAAGAGGCAGAAGATGTTCTTCAGGAAGTGTTTGTGAAAATTTGGAAAAACATTGACTCCTATAATCAAAGCAAAGGAAGATTATACACTTGGATGTTGAATATCACAAGAAATACTGCTATAGACAAATTGCGTTCTAAAGGATTTAACAACAGCCAAAAAAACCTGTCCTCTGATAATTTCGTACATCTGTTGGATGACAGTAATAAGTTAACGAATAAAATTGATAGTATTGGACTAAGAGATTTTGTAAATAAACTCAAACCAAAATGTATTCAGTTAATTGATTTATTGTTTTTCAAAGGATTCACTCAACAGGAAGCTTCGGAAGAACTAGTAATTCCGTTGGGCACTGTTAAGACCCAAAATCGCATGTGTATGAACGACCTACGAAATTATTTAAAAGTGTAATGGAAAATAAAGAGTATATTGAATCAGGAATTTTAGAACTTTATGTTTATGGTTTGTTAAACGAGTCAGAAAACGATGAAGTTACCGCTATGGCTTTCAAACATAATGAAATTAAAGAAGAAATTATATCAATTGAAAAGGCAATTATAAACCTCTCTAGCAGTTTTTCTCCTTTTATTTCTAATAGTCAGTTTGAAAAAATAAAATCACTTTTAGTACTTAAACACTCAAAAGTGATTGAAATGAAACCGCGAAGCAATTGGACAACCTATATGGGTTGGGCAGCTTCAATCGCTCTACTAGTTGGTATTGGTTACCAATATTCTAAATTGAATGAAACCAATAATCAAGTAGTAACAGTAGAGAAAGAAAAATCTAAACTACAAGAAACTGTAGTTGGTCTGGAATTAAGAAACAAAGAAACGCAAACCGTTTTGGCTATAGTTCGTGATGAGACCAATACTGTGGTTACACTTGGTGGACAAGCTGTAGCACCAACTGCTAAAGCAAAAATCTACTGGAATAAACAAACCCAAGTAGTATATGTTGATGCTAGTGGATTGCCTGAACCACCAGAGGGTAAAGAATACCAAATTTGGTCATTGAAATTAGCACCTCAGTTAACACCTACCAGCATTGGAATGTTAACTAATTTCAAAAATAATAACAGTAAAATGTTTGCGGTTGATAAAACTTCTGGAGCAGAAGCATTTGGGATAACTTTAGAGCCAACCGGCGGAAGTAAATCGCCTACAATGGAACAATTATATACTTTGGGTAAAGTATAACTAACTTAATTCTAGTGCTAAACAACCATTAAAAATTATTTTTATCCAATAATTTTTAATGGTTGTTTTGTTACTAAACTGATTTGTTGAAATACTACTAGTTTAAAAATTCATTACAAAAGTGCCGCCCATTTGTTTTCCATCATAGTAAGGAAGGAATAGGGCAGAAGTAGCTTTGTTTTTTGGGTTGCTGAAAATATGTTTACTCAAATAAGGTTGCAACCAATAGGCCGCTTTGGTGCTCAAAATGCCAATTCCAGCACCGGTAGCAACATCAGTAAGCCAATGTTTGTTGTTATAAATTCTAAATACTCCTGTAGCAGTCGCCACCACATAACCAGAAACACCATACCAAACCGAAACATCTTTGTACTCTTGATACAAAAACTCAGCTCCAACAAATGCTAATGCGGTATGTCCTGAAGGAAAAGAATCAGCGTTTGAACCATCAGGTCGTTCTACTTTTGTTATTTTTTTCAAAGCAGTAACTGTCGTAGCAACCAAAAGAAGTGATGTACCTAGAATAATGCTTCTATCTTTTAGATTATTCTTTCCTTTGATTCCCAAATTATTTAAAACATAAACGGAGACTGCCGGTGTGTATTGCAATAAATCGTCGATGCCAATCTTTTTATGATTGTCGTTCACAACACTGCTACGGATGTCTAGGTTACTATTTTTTATATAACCACTATTTAATCCAACAACACCATACCCAATCAAAACTGTGGGTAGTATCAATTGTTTATAGTAGAATTTAATATTCTTTGGAGCAATAATAGCCGAAGTATCTATAGAAGTGCTATTTTGTGCTAGCCCCGTTAACGAAATCAAAAAAAATAAAAAAGGAAGTGCAGCTTTATTCATTAGACTGTTTTGTTAAAAAGTTATGGTAGCATTCAAACGGTCTTTAAATAACATTATAATAAATTATTCTAATTTTTTATTTTAAATAATGATGCGTGCTTTTGTGTTGGTATATCCATTTTAGAAAACTTGGCAATACAACCAGCAATAAAGGCATAGCAATGATAAACCCACCAATTACGGCAATAGCCAAGGGTTGGTGCAATTCTGAACCCGTTCCAATACCTATCGCTAATGGCAACAACGCAATGATGGCTCCAATTGCGGTCATCAGTTTTGGTCGTAATCGTGTTGA
>JAYVNT010000585.1:0-2616 GCA_043758285.1 Flavobacterium sp. | reverse complement strand
TGGGAATGTGATTGTTAAAGGCAATTTATTATTTTTGTGTTTGACGTTTTGCTATTCTTGTCAATTATGGTCAAGATATAAATCCCAGTTTTCAAATTTTCTATTTTAATTTGCGGCTGATCATTAACCTTTTTTTGAATAATAATATTACCCAACAAGTCGGATATATTTATTTGTTGAATGTCTACATTTCCCAAGTCAATTATGAAGGAACCGTATGAAGGATTGGGGAAAACGTCTATTTTATTTGAATAATATTCAAAGTAATTTACCGAATTTATAAGTTGACAATTTGTTATCGTGTCAGGATAAAGTGACTGCCCATTTTGTTGGAAGCAAATTAAAGAAAAATCTGGAAGGTCATTAATACAATTTGGTGAACGTTCAAATAGTCCGTATGTAGAACCAATTCCTTCAATGAAGTGAATGTTGTAACAATTATTTATATTCCATCTTTTGCGATAAGTATTACCAACTAAAACCGAGTCAATAGACTGAACAATGTCTGGCTGAAACGCAAAACCTTCAATGTATCCTCTCACGGTATCGCCAACTTCCATAGTAAAATCGTAGAGTAATTGTTCAATGGTATCAGTCGGTGGAACATAGAATACTTTTTTCACTGAGGTGTCTTGTCTAATTGCCCCTTTATAACCACTCGAATTACCGCCACATCCAACTGAAGACGATTGAACAAATGGTGTTGTTAGTTTTTGATATGTCTGGCTATTAATTAATGTGTCACCAGAAAAAGTAATTGAATAATCTTCCTCGCCCCACCCATTAGCAAAGCAATACATTGAATAATGAAAATTCCAAATAGCATTATTGCTTGGGAAAGAATGGTAAAATGACGTCTGGCAATTTGCAGAAAGTTTCAGAAGTAATAAGCAAATGAGCAAATGTTTTTTCATCATTGTCGTTTTTAAAATTGAAAATGTCATTTTGATTTTCAATAATTTTGCTCTTAGCAAAATTATTTCTTAGTCGATAGTTATCGTAATTTGACTTTAATGTTAACTCATATTCAATTCCTTTTTGAATTTTAATTTCAGCTTTTTATTTTTTTATAATTATTTATTTTTTCTTTGGTTTATAGCTATCGTAAAATTTGCCTGATCCATTGGCATCTAAACGTCCAACAATAACTTCGACTGAGCTACTCGATAATTCTAGTTCAGGTCGAAGGTGCATATGTTCTCTAGCACCAATAGGAAGTCCTTCAACTTTTTGTTGATTTAGGTCAGCAATAGTAGTCAAGAGTTTTGCAAATGATCTTAATCCCTCTGAGTCACCATGAATTAAAACTTCTCTCCAATTAGAAATTGTCCCTTCAAATTCGTCTTGATTATCCTGAATAATAATATCTAAGTGCCCAGTTATTTCGGATATAAATTTCTCCATTAAGTCGACCAATTTATTTTAGGTTAATTGATTTAATCAGTGTAAAATTTTGCCTTACGTCTAGTATTTCCGCTCCACTAATTCTAACCAAGATATAAAAATAAAGTGAAGAAAAATAATATGAAAACAATGTGGTGTTAGGTGTTCTGCTTATCAGTCCCTAAAAAATATAAATCTATGTCTATTGCTGCATGAATGGCTGTAAGCACTTTTAAATGATCAGGTTTTAAATAAATTCCAAGATTGCAACTTGAATAATAATACTGAACAATTCGAAGTTGTACATTACAATTTTTTTGTCAAACGTATTATTGTGTTAATACGAGGACTAATTTTATCATCAATAAATTTTGCAATCATGTCGCCAATCCAGTCATTGGAATATGATTTAATTTCGTGTGTCCACATATTAAAATCGTGAACTTTTTCAACTTGGTTTATAGAGCCTGCTAAATACTTTTCTCCTTTTGTGCCTCTGACAAGTGGATCAAGTCTTAATTCTTCGGTAAAAATTTCAGGCAAGAATTCAAACCCGAAGAACCCTAAAATAATATGATTTTGATTAACCTCTGAAGTTTTGTCCATGCCTATTTTTTTAATTTCTCTTATTTCTTATTATGATTACTAAAACTGACTGCACAACTCATAGCTTTATCACCGTAAAATATTTTCTCCAGGATATAAAAATTAAGAGTAGAAATAATAATATTGTAATAATGCAATGTTGTGCTTTATTGATTAATATGGTAACGCTTTAAACTCCATACTTGAATATTACCAGCTCCGAAATCTATTTCTTTTTTAACAATTCCAATATTTTCTTTGAAATAAAGATAAGTATCATTGGAAAATTCATGTTGAACTTGTTGGTCAGCAATAATTCTCATAACCCTTACATCAGAAAAATTAAAAGATCCGATATTTAATGTAGCCAACTGTTCATAGTATTCTGTTCCATTGTATCTAGTGCCTAAGGTGTCCCCTAAAAAAAGAATAGTTTGTCCTTTGCTATAAAGATCATTTCCGTTACGGTTAACACCTCCGTCGATAATTAGATCGTGATAATTTGAATTGGTCCTTGATTCGTAATAAAAGACTTTATAATATTCGACAGTTGTTTCTTGTGTCTGACTTGGCGAAGTATTGGCTTCAAAAGAATTATGTTCAACAGAAGTTACAACTACACTGTCTAAAACTCCAGTTGAATCATCC
>JAYVNT010000584.1:0-2624 GCA_043758285.1 Flavobacterium sp. | reverse complement strand
CCCACTCACACAGGTTTATCAGCACGAAGCCGATAGTTTAAGCGGAGATTTTACAATAAGTTATAAATTGGGGATTAGTGGCACGTTTATGTTTAGCGCAATTATGTTTATTATTGCAAATATTTTATTCTACTTTTATTTTGATGGGATTCATAAAATAAATCATTTTATTTATTTTCAGCTTTTTTTATTTCCTGTAGTAATATATTTTTCAAATTGGTTTTATAAAATCACAAAGGATAAATCACAAGCATCATTTAAAAATACGATGAATATGAATTTTATTGCAGCAATAGCCATGAACTGCTGTTTTATTGTGTTACTAATTTTAAATAGAAATAGATGAGTGTTATTTGTAAAATAGCTACCGCAGTGCCGTCCAATAAATATGAGCAATCACATTTAGCAGAGTTTATGTCGGATTTTCTTAAGCATTCGGATTCACAAAAAAGAAAATTAAAATTAATGTATGCGAAAAGCGGCATTGATACGCGCTATTCTGTAATTCCCGATTTTAATTGCACAGTAACGCAACGACAGTTTTTTCCGAAAACTAAAAACCTTGAACCATTTCCAAACATAGAAACCCGCATGGCGTATTACAATAAAATGGCTCTCCCTGTTTGCATTGAGGCTATTGAAAATTGTTGGGGTGAGAAAATAAAAAAACAACAAATAACACATCTTATTACAGTTTCTTGTACCGGCCTATCGGCTCCTGGACTAGATATAGAAATAGTTCAACATTTTAAATTAAACGAAACGATAAACAGAACATCCATCAATTTTATGGGATGTTATGCGGCAATGCACGCCCTTAAACAAGCCGATTATATTTGTAAGAGCGACGTAAATGCTGTTGTATTAGTTATTTGTGTAGAATTATGCACCATTCATTTTCAAAAAATAGATGATGAAGATAATAACACCGCCAATCTTTTGTTTGCCGATGGCGCAGCAGCAGCATTAATTGTTTCGGATAATTATGCCTCTAAAAACAAAATACATGGGTTTGAAATTAAAAAATTTCACTCGCAAGTATCCTTAAATGGAAAAAAGGATATGGCTTGGAAACTTACATCAACAGGCTTTTTAATGACTTTAAGTGCATACATTCCGCGTCTAATTGAAAAAGATATTAAACTTTTTTTTGATAAAGCAATTAGGCAATTAGCAATTAACAAAAAAGAAATTAGTCATTGGGCCGTACACCCTGGCGGAAGAAAAATACTTGACGTTATACAAAAAGAATTAGCATTGGATAATACTGATCTTGAGAGTTCTTTTCGTGTGTTAAAAAATTATGGCAACATGTCTTCCTCAACTTTTCTATTTGTTTTAAAAGATATTTTGGAGACAAAAATAAATAAAAATAAAAAAGAAAAAACATTTGGTGTCGCGTTTGGCCCTGGACTTACCATGGAATCAGTAATACTCGAAAATGTTTAAACAAAGGTCTTATCAAAAAGAACTTTTAGATGAATCTGATATTCAAAAGGAATTTCTTTATCAAAATTTAGCGGAACTTGAATTTATTAATAACTATTTAGGCGGCCATTCTGTTTCCTTAAAGGGAATAAATAAAGTTATAATTGATCAATCAAAAACATATAACATCATTGATATTGGCTGTGGTGGAGGCGATTCAATGAAAGTAATTGCAATAGACGCAAGAAAAAAAGGAAGTAAAATACACTTAACAGGAATCGATTTAAAACAGGATTGTATAAATTACGCAAAGGATAACTGTAAAGAATATATCGAAATGCAATTTCTATGCGATGATTTTAGAAACACTTTTTCTGAAGAAAACCCGATTGATGTTGTTCACGCTTCCCTGTTTTGCCATCATTTTACGGAAAACGATATTGTTGAGTTTATAAAACTTTGCAGCAATAAAGGCGCAATATTTATCATCAATGATTTAGAAAGAAATCCCATTGCTTACTGCGCAATAAAAATACTTACCAAATTATTTTCAAAATCACATTTAGTAAAAAATGATGCGCCACTGTCCGTATTAAGAGGATTTAAAAAAGCAGAGTGGCACTCGATGCTTCAAAAATCTGGAGTTAAAACATATACGATAAAAAATTGCTGGGCATTTCGACACTTAATCATTGCTTATCCTAATGGACAATAAAATTTTTGATAGCGCTATAGTAGGCGGCGGACTGGCAGGTTTAACGTTGGCTATTCAATTGGCTGATGCAGGGCATTCCGTTGTATTGTTTGAAAAAGAAAAATACCCCTTTCATAAAGTATGTGGCGAGTATATTTCGATGGAGAGTTACTCTTTTTTGCAACGTATTGGACTACCATTGCCAACCATGAACTTACCAATGATAACTGAGTTGAAAATTTCGGCTCCCAATGGAAATTGCATCACTCATAAATTAGATTTAGGAGGATTTGGAATTAGTCGTTATACGCTGGACTCTCACCTTGCCGAATTGGCTAAGCGTAAAGGAGTGATGCTGCTTGAAGAAACTAAAGTAACTGATATAAATTTTGAAAATGATTTCTTCACAATCAAAACAGCTCATCAAAGTTATACAGCAAAATTAGCGATAGGGTCTTATGGAAAGAAGTCGATGTTGGATAAAAAATTGAATCGAAAAGAT
>JAYVNT010000583.1:0-8244 GCA_043758285.1 Flavobacterium sp. | reverse complement strand
CATTACTATGCCCGGTTTCTTTAAACATTCTATCTAATTCTGCTTGCATTTTCTCCCAAATTGCATAGCCGTATGGTTTGATAACCATACAACCTCTAACGGCTGAGTTCTCGGCTAAATCCGCTTTGACAACAAGCTCATTATACCATTTTGAATAATCTTCGGTTCTTTTTGTTAAGTTCTTACTCATATTGAATACTTTGGCATAAAAATTGTTTAACTAATTTTAACTAAATAGTTCGGCAAAACTAACTATTTTTGTATAGTCCAACAATAAAAATGCTATAGATATGAAAACTAATTATTTTTTCGGAAAAAGATTATCCATTAATTCACTAATTGGATTTCTTGCAATTGTAACAACTTCTTGTGGTTCCTATCAAAACAGTTCTTACTATGACAGTGATGGTGTTTATGGAAATTCGCAAACTAACGCAAGGCAAGTAAGTAACAAAAACAACTCTCAAAGTAATAAATACCAAGAATACTTTAGTGATTTAAATAAAGATTCTCAGGTTTTTACAAATGTGGACAACTATAGCTCCGTTAGTAACGATTCTATAGCAAAAACTCAAAAAAACAATTCAAATAATTCAAGTTGGGGAAATAATCCACAAAGTGTAACAGTAAATGTTTATGACAATAATTGGGGTTATAGTTATTGGAATAATTATTGGTACGGGAATTATTGGGGTTATAACAATTATTATGGTCCAAATTATGGTTGGGGCTGGAATAGTTGGTACGGTCCAAGTTGGAATATTGGTTGGGGTTTAGGGTATAATAATTGGTATGGTTATAATAATTATTGTGGTTATGGAAATCATTACAATAATTATTATTATAGTGGAGGAAGAAGATCAACATCCTATGGATACGCATCAAACGGAGGTGGATACTCAAATGGCAGAAACTCAAATTATAATACTATTGGAGGCGGAAGAAATAGTTCTTACACTAATTCAAATACAAGAAATAATTCAACTAATAATGGTACTAGAGCTTTTTCAAACAATTCAGTTAGAAATGATAATTATAATCTAACTAGAACTAATTTAAACAACAATTATTCCTCTTCACAACCAACAAGGTCTAATACAAATAACACTTATTCTCAATCACAACCAATAAGAAATAACAATGTAAGAACCGAATCAATTCCTACACGTTCTTATACCCCAAGTTACAATAATACGCAATCATCTTCATCTTATGGTGGCGGAAATTATGGCGGTGGAAGATCATCTTCTGGTGGCGGTAGTTACGGCGGGGGTGGAGGAAGTTATGGCGGGGGTGGAAGATCATCTGGCGGCGGCAGACGATAAATTAAAACGAATAGCTTTGTGTTTATTAAAAAAACCAAGCTGTTTTTTTAAATAAAACAAATTACACTATGAAAAAATATTTTTTAATCATCATTGCTGGATTAACCTTTTCAGCATTACAAGCACAAGAAACAACTCCCGAAGATGCCCTTCGATATGCTGTTGAAAATTTAACCGGTTCCGCTCGATTTAGAGGAATGGGTGGAGCATTTGGTGCAGTTGGAGGCGATTTATCAGCTATCAATCAAAATCCAGCGGGTTCTATTTTCTTCAATAATAACTATGCCACTTTTACAGGAACGATTTTTAACACCAAAAATACCTCCAACTATTATGGTACCACAACAAGAGATAATGATAGCGACATAGATATAAATCAGGCAGGAGTTGTTTTTGTATTCAAGGACAATAACCCAAGTAACGATTGGAAAAAATTTACATTTGCACTAAACTATGAAAATAATAATAATTTCAAGAATAGTATTTACTCAGCTGGAATAAATCCATACAATTCTATTGATAAATACTTTTTACGATTTGCAAACGGACTACCACAAGAAGGAGGGATAACGCTACAAACTCTTGAGAATGCGAATTTTGAAAATCTAAATTTTATTGATCAACAAGCTTATCTTGGTTATCAAGCTTTTATATTCAATCCTGTTGATGCTACAAATCCTCAAAATTCTACTTATGTATCCAACGTTCCAACAAGTAATAATTATTTTCAGGATAATTATATTTTAACGAGGGGTTATGATGGAAAATTTACAGCAAACTTTGCTACTGCTTATAAAGATAAATTGTTTTTAGGAATCAATTTGGACTATCATTACACAGATATTACAAAAACAAATTCCGTTTTCGAATCTTATAACACTCCAGACTCAACTGTAGGTTTACAATCTGTTCAATTTGATACCGAAACACATACTTTTGGAAGTGGCTATTCTTTAAATCTTGGAGCTATTGTTAAAGCCACCGAAAGTTTACGAATTGGTGTTGCCTATCAATCGTCAACTTTGTATAGATTGAAAGATGAACAAAGACAAGCTGTTTATGCAAATAACAATAACAGTCAAATTGAATTTAATCCTGGAGCAACTATGATTTACTTACCTTATACAGTTCAAACACCAAGTAAATGGACAGGAAGTTTAGCTTATATTTTTGGAAAAAGAGGCCTTTTAAGTGCCGATGTCTCAACAAAAAATTACAGTAACACAAAATTCAGACCAAAGAACGACTATGCTGGAATAAATTCATATATGAGTAATGTGCTAGATAATGCCATTGAAGTTCGTCTTGGAGGTGAATACAAATACAAACAAATGAGTTTCAGAGGTGGTTATCATTTTGACCAAAGTCCTTATAAAGTGGATCAACCATTTGGCGATTTGACGGGCTACTCCGCAGGCTTTGGTTATTCTTTTGGAGATAGCAGAATAGACCTTGCCTACTCTTATGACCATAGAAACAGAAATGTTTCGTTTTTATCCTCCGGAATGACAGATCCTGCAAGAATTAGTAATTATAACAATAATATAACCATAAGTTATTCTGTTAACTTCTAATTTTTAAAAAAAGCCAGCAATTACCACCTTTTTCGAGGTGGTTTTTTATTTTTAGTAAGCATGTTATCAATTTAAATAGAAATAAAAAGCGTAGTTTTGCACTCCAATTTTAAACAAATGAGAACCAAATCTTTAAAGAAAAATAAAATCAACGTTATCACACTAGGATGCTCCAAAAACACTTATGATAGTGAAGTTTTGATGGGACAATTGAAAGCCAGCGGAAAAGATGTGGTTCACGAACAAGAAGGTAATATTGTAGTAATCAATACTTGTGGCTTTATAAATAATGCCAAAGAAGAATCTATAAATACTATTCTTGAGTACGTTGATAAAAAAGAAAATGGCATCGTAGACAAGGTTTTCGTTACTGGTTGTTTATCCGAAAGATATCGTCCCGATTTAGAGAAAGAGATTCCAAATGTGGATCAATATTTTGGAACAACCGATTTGCCACTTTTGTTAAAAGCCCTTGGTGCCGATTATAAGCACGAACTGTTAGGTGAGCGTTTAACTACAACTCCAAAAAATTACGCTTATTTAAAAATTGCCGAAGGTTGCGATAGACCATGTAGCTTTTGTGCAATTCCAATTATGCGAGGCAAACACGTTTCGCAATCAATAGAAAAATTAGTTAAAGAAACAGAAGGTTTAACAAAGAATGGTGTGAAAGAATTGATTCTTATTGCTCAGGATTTAACCTATTACGGTTTAGATTTATACAAAAAAAGAAACCTTGCCGAGTTGTTAGAAAACCTTGTAAAAATTGAGGGCATTGAATGGATTCGCTTGCATTATGCTTTCCCAACAGGTTTTCCAATGGATGTTTTGGAATTGATGAAACGAGAACCGAAAATCTGTAATTATATTGATATTCCGTTGCAACATATTTCAGATAATATCCTGAAATCAATGCGTCGCGGAACTACAAAGGAAAAAACGACCAAATTATTAAAAGACTTCCGTGCAGCTGTTCCAGGAATGACTATCAGAACTACTTTAATCGTTGGTTATCCGGGCGAAACGCAAGAAGATTTTGAAATCATGCGTGACTGGGTTCAAGAAATGAAGTTTGAACGTTTAGGTTGTTTTACCTATTCTCACGAAGAAAACACTCACGCCTATTTATTGGAAGACGATGTTCCCGAAGTAGTAAAACAAGCTCGTGCTGCCGAAATCATGGATTTACAATCTCAAATTTCCTGGGATTTAAATCAGGAAAAAGTAGGACAGACCTTTAAATGTATCATTGACAGAAAAGAAGGGCAATATTTCATAGGGAGAACTGAATTTGACAGTCCTGATGTAGATAACGAAGTCTTGATTGATGCAACGAAATTCTATGTAAAAACTGGAGAATTTGTTGACGTGAAAATTATTGATGCTACCGAGTTCGACCTATATGGCGAACCTGCTTAATAACTAAAACTGATTCCAGCAACTAGAAAATTTTTACCGAAGGTTTCCGTATTTTGATTTGCCCCATTGTAAACATAGTTTAAAGACAATGGCATTTTGATTCCTTTTCCTAAATCAATTTCTTTAGTAGCTTTAATTCCCATATTGATAAACGAAACTTTGTCATAATCTGCATAACTGTAATAGCCAGCTTTGTTATTCAAAACCGCGCCAATAACTGGATATATTTCTATGCCTTGCAAAGCTTTCATTGAAGATTTTTCAAAAAGAATAAAAGTATAACCCAGTTCAAGATAGGTTGTGAAATTTTGTTTAGCATTTTCTCTATTGCTATCATAACGATAATCATTTCCTGCAACGAGCGCACTTATTGTAGCATTAAATGGATATTTATATCCTTCAGAAAAATCAAAGCACAACATAGCATCAACCGTTTTTACGCCATCTTTCCCATAGTTAAAGAAACTAGTATCAACGCCCTCTATTCTATTTACCGATGGCCAATAATAATCCCATATCTGAAAGTTTAAAAAATCACTTACTTCATAGGTAATGTAAAAATCAGTTTCCTGATAACCTTTATAAAAAGTGACTCCATCAGGATAAAAATAATCTTTTTTGAAATTTGTGGTTGCCCAAAAACCGAATACTAATTTTGGAGTAACTTCATATTCTATTGATGGTTGAACGGCAACATAGTTTCCACCCCAACTTTGTCCGCGCCAAATATAACGGCTAACAATATCAATATTGAACTTTAGCTTTCTTCCTTTTTCAGGATTAATAGAATCTATTTTTAACTGATTTATCTGAGAAAAAATTGAAATTGAAATAAACACAAAAATTAGAATAAAAACATTTTTTTTAGATTTCATTGTTTTTATCTTTACTTAAATATTTATCAATCAGCTCGAATAATCGCTCTCTATTCAAAGGTTTTGTAATATAATCAGTAAATCCAGCAACTTCAATTTTAATTTTATCCTCAGAAGAGGAATAAGCTGTTTGGGCAATTATTGGCAAATCTGGACGTAACGGCTTTATTTGTTCTAATGCTTCAAAACCATTCATTATTGGCATTTTTATATCCATTAATACCAGATCAATATTAGAATTATTGATGCAAAAATCAACGGCCTCCTGACCATTTACAGCACGAATTATTTTATAACTTTTCTTTTGCATTATTTTTTGAAAAAGCAAGAAATTAATGTTGTCGTCTTCGGCAATAAGAATAATTGCCCCATCTGATTTTAGTATTTCTACATCAGCAACTTGTTTTACAACAATATTTTCTAGCTTATTATATTTTAATGGAATTGAAAAATAAAAAGTGGTACCAACTCCTAGCTTTGATTCCAAACTTATTGTTCCTCCCAGCAATTCCACATATGCTTTGGTTATAGCTAAACCTAATCCCAATCCACCAACTTTAATAGAAATATCACTATCAACACGCTTAAATCTGTCAAAAATATTTTTATAGTTATCTTCATCTATTCCTAGTCCAGTGTCTTTTATTGTAAAGTGTATTTTGTTCTCATTTTTATCAATTTCATAACCAAAGCTTACAGTTCCCTTTTCGGTAAACTTAATAGCATTATTGACTAGGTTCACAATTACTTGCTTAAGCTTTATATCATCCGTTATAATATTGAACTCTGCGGGAGTTTTACTAGTAATTAATTTAAATTCTAGTTATTTATTTTTGATAGTTATTTTGATGGTTTCATACAAATCGGCAATACAGGATTCCAAATTGATAACGGCATAATTTTGTGTAATTTGATTGGAATCAATTTTTGACATTTCAATCAAATCATCAATAATAGAAACGAGATTTTTTCCACTTTTTTCAATAATTCCCAAATATTCAAATTTCTCAGTATCGCTACTATTCGTATTGATAAGCAACTCTGTAAAACCATTAATGGCATTCATCGGAGTTCGTATTTCATGGGATAAATTGGCTAAGAAAGAAGATTTTAATCGATCGCCTTCTTCAGCTTTTATCTTAGCTTTTATCAATTCTATTTTTTGATTACTGTTTTCTTCAAATAAATTTCCAATGTATCTAAACTCACCAGAGGTTTTCTTTAACTCCTTTATAGCAAGCATATTACCTGTTTCTAATGCTCTTCTAACTAAATCCAAAGGATAATAAACCAGTTTTCGTGTGTAGATTAAATTAACTACTAGATTTATGATAAATGCTACAATAATTAAGTACAATATTCCAATAGCATTTTTAAAATAAACCTCAAAATTTCTTTTAAATAATAGCTTTCCAACAAATTTATTACTTGAATCTTTTAAGCTATAAAAGGACGACAATTGATTTTTAGTAGTTGGCAAAATGAGATCCATGTCTGTAAACATTATGGATGAGCTTGTCAATTTCTCTAAGTTTCTAATGAATTTTATATCCATTAATCGAACAACAAAGAAATAACCCGAAGTTTTGCTCCTCTTTTTAGACGGATCATTAGACGGATGAATGGCTGCTCCAGTAACTTCTACAATTCCTTCAGGAATTTTAAGGTAAAACTTATTTACTCCAACTTTATTCAGCAATTCCATTTCTTTTTTTGGAATAAAGTCTATAGTTTTTATATTAGGAGTTGGTGTTCTAATTATAAAATTCTTATTGGCATCATAAACGCCTAAATAATCTGCCTCATAAATATGCAATTCATTTTCTATTGTTTGCTCATACCATTTGGCATCCTTTGAATCTATGAATTTTACAAATTCATCCCAATTTGTATCATTATTAATAGCTACCAGTATTGGTTTAGAATTAACTTCCAGCAGCTTTTTAATCTCATTGTCAAACTGTTCTATGCTGCTATTATAGACTTGATTTTCCGCCTTTTTTGTGTAATAAAACAATGCAAAATAGAGTAGTATAAAAAATATACTGGAAGAAAATATTAACCAAAGTATTTTTGGAAATGTTTTTTTAACCTTCATAATTATTTCAGCAAATTAACTTTTATTAAGCCACTAAAAATATGCTAAAAAAGAAGAAATAATTATTACTTAAGTAAAAACAATAAACAAGTTATTAAGGATTTATGTTAAAAATTATAATATCAACAAACCAAATTCTCGCAATACATTTACCGATTTTGAGTGCCAAAACAATTCAAAATCTTCAAACTGATTTTCAAAACTTGCTTTGAGTTGTGCAAAAGTTGTAGCTTTCTCATTAGAAATAGCAAGTAACTCCAGCGATGTAATAAGCCATTCCGCTTTTTCTCTTTCCAATGAGATTTCAAAAGTTTTTCTTTTGTCATGAAAAGTTAATTTCATCATTTCCCATGAATTTCCTTTTTTCGATTTAGTAAAAGTCTCCGTTATTGGCTTCCCTCCTATCCAAATAATTTTTGCAGTTGGTTTCATGGCAAAATTATCTTCTTTTTCAAGGCAAGAAATAATATAATCAGACGGAATTGTGGTATTTGGAATTTTGAAATCAAACCAATCCTTTAATTCATAATCAAAACAAATTCCGTGCATAAAGTTGAATAATGATTTCTTTAACCCGAAGCTAAACTTATCATGGTCAATTCCGGTTTTGTCTTTGAATTGAATATCGTTATTCGCAAAAGTAATCTCGTTCATTTCTGAAAATACACCAAATTCCTCGGGAAACATTCCAACCGGACTGTGTGCTGTCATAGCAAACTGATGCCAAAAACCTGATTGCAAAATTCCTAACTCAAACATCTGACGCACCATTTCTAAACTATCAATCGTTTCCTGAACCGTTTGGGTTGGATAACCATACATCAAATAAGCATGAACCATAATCCCACTTTCAGTGAAATTGCGAGTTACTTGTGCCACTTGTTTAACGGTTACTCCTTTTTTAATTAACTCCAATAATCTATCCGAAGCTACTTCTAATCCGCCAGAAACAG